>NZ_JBYTBK010000004.1:0-57693 GCF_058789115.1 Pseudomonas sp. FW300-N1A1
ATGTCGCCCATGATCATGAAGGTCGCGGTACCGCCGGAGAAACACTCGCCCAGGTTCGGGCAGGAGGCTTCTTCGCAAACGCTGTGCAGCTTGTGTTTGCGCAGTAGGGCCTTGATCCGGTCGACTTCCGGGGACGCCGGGATGCGCACGCGAATCCAGTCGGGTTTGCGTGGCAGTTCATCGGTGGGGATGATCTTCACCGGAATCCGCGCCACCTTGTCGGCGCCGCGCAGTTTGATGCCCACTTGCACGGTTGCCGGGCTGTTGCCTGATGAGTCCACAAGCGTTCTCCTGTGCGGTGTCCTTGATAGATGAGAGGGGCAAGCTGTCGGGGGCAATGCGGGAGGCGTGCGCCTCCCGCTGCCGATCAGTTGCGGTAGACGGGGAAGTCCAGGCACATCGCGGCGGCCTGCCTGGCAACCTGTGCCTCGACATCGGCATCGCCGAGGTGATCGAGGATGTCGCAGATCCAGCCGGCCAGCTCAACGCACTGGGCCACCTTGAAACCACGCGAGGTCACGGCCGGGGTGCCGATGCGCAGGCCCGAGGTCACGAACGGCGACTGCGGGTCGTTCGGTACGGCGTTCTTGTTCACGGTGATGCCGGCACGGCCCAGTGCCGCGTCGGCATCCTTGCCGGTCAGGCCCTGGCGGATCAGGCTGACCAGGAACAGGTGATTGTCGGTGCCACCAGACACGACATCGTAGCCGCGTTCGATAAACACCTTGGCCATCGCCTGGGCGTTGTCGATCACGTGTTGCTGATACACCTTGAAGCCTGGCTCCAGTGCTTCCTTGAAGCACACGGCCTTGGCGGCGATCACGTGCATCAGCGGGCCGCCCTGGCCTCCGGGGAACACCGCGGCGTTGAGTTTTTTCTCCAGCTCCGGGTTCGACCTGGCCAGAATCAAGCCACCCCGAGGACCGCGCAGGGTCTTGTGGGTGGTGGTCGTCACCACGTCGGCGAACGGAATCGGATTCGGGTACAGGCCTGCAGCCACCAGACCGGCAACGTGGGCCATATCAACAAAGAGATAAGCGCCGACTTTGTCGGCGATCTGGCGGAAGCGCGGGAAGTCCAGGGTCTTGGAGTAAGCGGAGAAGCCGGCGATGATCATTTTCGGCTGATGCTCGACCGCCAGGCGCTCGACTTCGTCGTAGTCGATCAGGCCGGTGTCGGTGTCGATGCCGTATTGCACCGCGTTGTAGAGCTTGCCGGAGAAGCTGACCTTGGCACCGTGGGTCAGGTGCCCGCCGTGGGCCAGGCTCATGCCCAGCACGGTGTCGCCGGTTTGCAGCAGGGCCAGATAGACCGCCGCGTTGGCCTGGCTGCCGGAGTGTGGCTGGACGTTGGCGTAGTCGGCACCGAACAGTTGCTTGGCGCGGTCGATGGCCAACTGCTCGACCACATCGACGTGCTCGCAACCACCGTAGTAGCGCTTGCCCGGATAACCTTCGGCGTACTTGTTGGTCAGGCCGCTGCCTTGGGCCTGCATGACGCGCTGGCTGGTGTAGTTTTCCGAGGCGATCAATTCGATGTGGTGTTCTTGCCGCGCCTCCTCGGCATTCATTGCCGCCAGCAGTTCGTCGTCGTAGCCAGTGAGCCGGTCGTGTTTACTGAACATGGTGCGGTCCTCGATGGTGCGTGTTGGATGGCCGATGTGGCGGGCAATCAATGCCTTTAGCCGTGGTCCTGGTCGTTGATCAGGCGCTCGTAGGCGCTCTGGTCGAGCAGGTGGTGCATGGCGTCGGTGTCGTCGGGGTGCAGGCGGAAGAACCAGCCAGCCCCCAGTGCGTCCTCGTTGACCAACTCTGGCGAGGTTTCCAGGGTGGCGTTGACATCCACCACTCGCCCGTCCAGTGGCATGCCGATGTTGCTGGCGGCTTTCACCGATTCCAGCACGGCCACTTCTTCGCCGGCACGGTAGGCCCGCAACTCGGGCACCTGGACGAAGACCACATCGCCGAGTGCCTGCTGGGCAAACGGGGTGATGCCGACGGTGATCGAGCCATCGGACTCAAGACGCAGCCATTCGTGATCGACGGTAAAACGCAGGTTGCTCATATCCACTCCCCATTGTTCTGACTCGCCCGCTGCGTATGGCGGACGGCAATTGCCAGGCTTGTCCTGGAAGAGGCGCCTGGCGTGAGGGTTTAGAGCAAGGGCGATGCCAGTTCTATTTATTCGTTATAAAACAATAAGATGACGTTAATTCTTCAAGTCATATCGAACTGTTGTGTAGTGAAATCAATACAGTGCTCCGGGCACGGTCGTGGAACGGACGGGGTGTGGGCGATGGTGTCTGCGCATCAGGTATGGGTGTTAGCCGACCATTGCTTTCGCGGGCGAGCCCGCTCCCACAGGGGATGGGCCAGGTATCTGGGCAGGGCGGGAGAGGGGCCTGAATGAAGGGCGATAGCGTGCGTGTCGACTTCGCTACGTTGTATCGATTTGCAGACAGCGGTCAGTGCTTTTCCGGAATGCCGTATTTGCGCAAGCGGGTGGCGATCGCGCTGTGGGAGGTTTGCAGGCGGGTAGCCAGTAGCCGGCTGGAGGGGTAACTGCGGTAGAGCTGTTGCAGCAGGTTGCGTTCAAAGCCTTCGACGGCATCGCCCAGGCTCCCGACTTCGTCGGTGTTCTGGCGCGCGACGGCGGTCCTGGCGATGTCCAGGTCGTCGATGTCCACCAAGGGGTTCTCGCAAATGGCGGCGGCACGGAAGATCACGTTCTGCAGTTGCCGCACGTTGCCCGGCCAGCGGTTGCCCAGCAGCGCCGGGAAGGTGGCGGGGGCCAGTCGACACGGGGGGCGCTGGATCTGCGCGCAGGCTTGCTGCATGAAGTGCTGGGCCATCAACAGGATGTCATGCCCGCGCTCGCGCAGCGGCGGCACTTGCAGGTTGAGCACATTCAGGCGGTAGAACAGGTCTTCGCGAAAGCTGCCTTCACTGACCATTTTTTCCAGGTCGCGGTGGGTTGCGCTGAGGACGCGCACATTGACCCTGACCTCACGATCACCGCCGATGCGCCGGAAACAGCCATCGCTGAGAAAGCGCAGCAACTTGGCCTGCAGGTAGGGTGACATTTCACCGACTTCGTCGAGGAACACCGTGCCCAGGTCCGCCAGTTCCAGCAGGCCGAGCTTGCCGCCGCGCTGGGCTCCGGTGAAGGCGCCCGGGGCGTAGCCGAACAGCTCGCTTTCGGCCAGGCTCTCGGGCATGGCCGCACAGTTGAGCGCGAGGAAGGGCGCATCGCGCCGTGGGCTGATGGCATGGCAGGCGCGGGCCACCAGCTCCTTGCCGGTACCGGTTTCACCCTGGATCAGCAGCGGCGCGTCCAGGGTTGCCACGCGCTGGGCCCGGGCCTTGAGGGCGCGCACCGGAGGCGAATCGCCCAGCAATGCATCGAACCCGGCAGCGTGGTCGTGGTGCAGGGCGGCCACGCATTTGGAGATGCGCGCGGGCAGGTACAGGGTCAGCAAGCCGCCGGCCAGTGCCGGGCTGCCAGACTCGCCGGCGTCGCTGATCGGCATGGCATCGAGCAGCAGCGTCTGGCCGCCCAGGCTCACTTCACCCATGGGCAGGCGGAAGCCGCGTTCGATCAGGGTGGCTTGCAAGGACGGGTCATCGAACAGCGCGGTCAGTGGCTCGCCGGCCGGTTCCCGCCCGCACAGGGCGATCAAGGCCGGGTTGGCCAGCAGCACATGGCCGCGGCCATCCACCGCCATGACCGGGTCGGCGCTGGCCGCCAGCAAGGCATCGAGCTGCAGGCGTCGCCGTTGCCCCGGGAGCATGTCGACCACCGTCACCGCCTGCACGCCCTGTACGCCCAGAAAGGCTTCGCGCAACTCTTCCAGTACATCGGCGTCGAGGGTCGGGGCGTCGATGTAGACGTTGGGCGGCACCATCTCGACGGCGTCCAGGTTGAAACTGCGGCGACCGAGCAGGGCCAGCACTTCCTGGGTGATGCCGACGCGGTCGATGAAGGTGACATGGATGCGCATGGGTGGCCTGCAAGGGTGGGCATGGAATCTGCGTGAATCAGTATGCCGGGGCACGCTCGACGGTGGCGAGCGTGCCGGGCGGATTATTTCTCCCGGGGGAGGCCGGCCTTGCGCGAACAGGCGGCCAGGTCCTCGAGGAAGGCCTCGAGGATCGGCGGCGGGGCAATACCGCGCCGGGTGATGACGTCGAAAGGGGACATCAACTGCAGGCTCGACGGCGCCAGTTGCTGCATCTCACCGGTCTTGACCCACTGGGAGGCGAAGTGCACGGGCAGAAACCCCAGGTAGGCGCCGGAAATGATCAGGATCGCCAGGGCCTCGATGTTGTCCACGGTGGCGGCGGCCTTGCTGACGCCCAGGTGTTCCAGGTCGTACTGCTGCATGTAGCCCCGGGCGACAATCCGGCTGCTGCCGATTTCGGTCAGCAGTTCGTCACGTTCGGCCTGGCTGCCATAGAGCGGGTGACGGCGCCCGCAATAGAGGCCCAGGGCTTCCTGGTACAGCGGCGCCTGCAACAGGCCGGGCACATGGATCGGGAAGTGCCCGATGGCCAGGTGCAAGCGGCCATCGAGCACACGCTCCTCCAGTTCGGCGGGGGTGCCGACGTACACGTTCAGGTGCACGTCATGCCCCCGGGAGACGAAACGCTGGGTGGTCCGTGGAATCGGTGAGTCCGGGTCGGTGATGGTGGTGTCGATGATCCCCAGGTTGAGCTTGCCGCTGATGTGCTGCTTGAGCACGTCGGCGTCCATGCAGAAGTTCTCCACTGCCGAGAGCAGGCGCTGGGTGGCTTCATGGATGGCCACGCCTTGCTCGGTCAGGCGAAAGCCGCTGCGCCCGCGTTGGCAGAGCTTGACCCCGAGCCGGGTTTCCAGATGCGTCATCTGTTCGCTGATGGTCGACTGGCCCGCATTCAACGCCGCCTGCGCGGCGGAAAAGCCCCCGCACCTGACAATCGTGGCAAACACTCTGAGCAACTTCAGATCGACATCGTGCAGCTGGATCACCTTGGACCTCCCGCGTGTGGATGCATCGGTAACGCCGATATGAGTATCTGATGTTTAGCATTTTTTCCACGAAAACCTGCGCCCATAGTCACTCCAACGGCGGTCGCCTTGCAGTCCGCCTGGCCGATAACAAGAAGTGGAGAGGCTAGAAATGTCGAACAATGGTTATGAATCCGGTCGTCTGAACCTGCCATTCGTGGGGCACTGCACCTTTGGCAAATCCCCGGTGTGCACCGATTGGGATGCGCTGGATGCCGACGTGGCGATCCTTGGCGTGCCCAACGACATGGGCACCCAGTGGCGCTCCGGCGCACGCTTCGGACCACGGGGGATTCGCGAGGCATCGACGCTGTTCTCCTTCGGTCACGCCGGCGCCTATGACCACGAAGATGACGTGATGTACCTCACCGCCGCCGACGTACGCATGGTGGACGTTGGTGATGCCGATATCGTGCACACCGACATGGCCACCAGTAACGCCAACACCGAATACGCGGTGCGCAAGATTCTCGATGCCGGCGTGATGCCGGTGGTGCTCGGCGGCGATCACTCGGTACATGCCCCGGTGATCAAGGCGTTCGAGGGTCGCGGGCCGATCCACATCATTCACTTCGATGCGCACCTGGACTTCGTCGACGAGCGTCATGGCGTGCGCTACGGCCATGGCAACCCGCTGCGCCGCGCCTCGGAAATGAACCACATCGTCGGCATGACCCAGATGGGCATTCGCAACGTGTCGTCCTCCAACCGCGATGACTACGAAGCGGCCCACGAGGCCGGCTCGAAGATCCTCTCGGTGCGCGATGTGCGCCGCCTCGGTGTCGAAGGCGTGCTGGCGCTGATCCCGCAGAACATCAACTACTACATCACCATCGACATCGACGGCTTCGATCCGTCCATCGCCCCCGGCACCGGCACCCCGAGCCATGGTGGGTTCCTGTACTACGAAGTGCTGGAAATCATCCAGGCCCTGGCCAAGCGCAGCCAGGGCAACATCGTCGGCATGGACCTGGTGGAGGTCGCCCCGGTCTACGACCCAAGCGGCATGACCTCGATCCTCGCCGCCCAACTGCTGCTCAATAGCATCGGTTTCATCTTCCACGAGCGGGCCAAAGTGCGTGCGGCCGAGAGTGAAGCCACCCCGGCCTGATCAAGGACCGGATCGATCATCGAACCACAATGACCCGGCAGCACCTGACTGCCGGGCAGAGAGAATAAAAATGGACACGATCGTCAAGCACTACCTGCAGAAATACGGCGTCAGCGAAGCCACCCAGACCTTCCTCGGCAAGGTCCAGAAGATGTTCATCGCAGGCCAATGGGTCGAGGCCAGCGACGGGCAGACCTCCGACGTCATCGAGCCATCCACCGAGGGCCTGATCACACGCATTCCCATGGGCACCACCGAGGACCTGGATCGCGCCGTGCAAGCCGCCCGTGCCCAGTTCGACGGTGGCGCCTGGCGCCAGGCCAAACCCGCCGAACGCGAGCGGATGATCCAGCGCCTGGCCGACCTGATCGAAGCCAACGCCGCTGAGCTTGCCGAAATCGAGTCGATCGACATGGGCAAATCCGTGGCCTTCGCCCGGGACGTCGATATCCAGGGCACGGTCGATACCCTGCGTTACTTCGCCGGCTGGGCCACCAAGCTGCACGGGCGCACCGTCGAACCTTCGCTGCCGGGCAACTACCTGGCCTATACCCGCAAGGAAGCAGTGGGCGTGGTCGGCGCCATCGTGCCCTGGAACTTCCCGTTGCAGACCATGGCCTGGAAGCTCGGTGCCGCCTTGGCAACCGGTTGCACGGTGGTGGTCAAGCCCGCCGAACTGACGTCGCTGTCGGCCCTGCGGTTCGCCGAACTGGTGCAGGAAGCGGGCATTCCGGACGGGGTGATCAACATCGTCACCGGTCGCGGCAGCGTGGTCGGCGCGGCCATGGCCACGCACCCGGGCATCGACAAGCTGACCTTCACCGGTTCCACCCCGGTAGGCCGTACCGTCGGCCGCGCCGCGCTGGACGAGATGAAGCGCCTGACCCTGGAACTGGGTGGGAAATCGCCGGTGATCGTGCTTGCCGATGCGGACATTCCCGCCGCGGCTCAAGCGGTCGCCAACGGCGTGTTTTTCAACTCCGGACAGGTATGCGATGCCGGCACGCGGGCCTATATTCATAGCAGCGTCTATGACGAATTCCTGCGCGAACTGATCGCCTATACGCGCACCTTGAAAATGGCCCCCGGCATGGATCCGGACTGCTTCATCGGTCCGCTGGTCTCGGCCCTGCAAAAGCAGCGCGTGAGCGAGTACATCGAAACCGGCAAGCAGGAGGGCGCCACACTGGTCTACGGTGGTCAACCCGTCGATGGCCCGGGCTACTTCGTCGAACCGACCATCTTCGCCCACTGCCGCAATGACATGCGCATCGTCCAGGAAGAGATCTTCGGCCCGGTGCTGGTCACGGCACCGTTCGACGATGAGGAAGAGGCCCTGGCCCTGGCCAACGACTCGCCTTACGGCCTGGCGGCAGCCCTGTATTCCAATGACCTGGGCAAGGTGCACAGCCTGATCCCGCGCCTCAAGGCAGGCTCGGTCTACGTCAACGCCCACGGCACCCTCGATCCGTCGATGCCGTTCGGCGGCTACAAGCAGTCCGGGTTCGGCAAGGACCTGGGCGCAGAGCAGCTCGATTATCTGCTCGAAACCAAGGCAGTCTGGATCACGCTGCCTTAAGCACACTGCACCTGTGGCGAGGGAGCAAGCTCGCGCTGGGTCGCGAAGCGGCCCCAAAAAAATGGGCCTGCTACGCAGTCCAGCGCGAGCTTGCTCCCTCGCCACAAGGTCGCTCATCGCAAGGAACGCAGTTATTCCGTCATGATCTTCCAACAATAAGAGTCCATCATGAACATTGACGCCAAGCCCGCCCCGAGCGTGTCCCTTCGCGATGATCAGCCTGTCATCGAGGGGCATTCGATTGACTTCATCCCCGAAAACGAACGCAGCGACAAGCTGTCGAGCCAGGGCCCGTTCTGGTTCCTCGGCAACTTCACCTTCTTTACCATGACCATCGGCTTCGTTGGCCCCAGTGTTGGCCTGACTGCCTTGTGGACCACCCTGGCCGGCACGCTGGGCATCATGTTCGGCACGCTGTTCATGGCCTTTCACGGCTCCCAGGGCCCGCACCTGGGCCTGCCGCAGATGATCCAGTCCCGCGCGCAGTTCGGCTATCGCGGAGTGATCCTGGTGCTGTTGGCGACGCTGTTTGTGTTCGCCGGTTTCAACATCGTCAACCTGGTGCTGATGATGCAGGGCCTGCACACGCTCTTCGGTTTCAATCCCGTGGTGGTGGCCGTGGCGGTGACCCTCCCGGCGGCGGTCCTGGCGATCCTCGGCCATGACTGGATGCACCGCAGCTTCAAATGGGCGTTGTGTCTGTCGATCCCTCTGTACGGCCTGGTGACCCTGGCCGTGATGATGGGGTGGGTGCCCGATGCGCCGTTGCCGGTACTCGCGGCCGGCGAGGCAGAGGCAGCCCCCCTGGGCTTCAACTGGACCGGCTTTATCGCCCAGTTCGCGGCGGCAGCCAGCTACAACATCGCCTACGCCCCTTACGTGTCCGACTATTCGCGCTACCTGCCGAAGAACACCTCCAGCGGCAAACTGATCGCCGTGGTGTTTCTCGGGGCCTCGCTGTCCGGTGCCTGGATGATCTCGGTGGGTGGCTGGCTGGCCGATCACCTGCACTCCACCGATGTGCTGGTGGCCCTGGGGCAAGTGGGCAACACCGTATCGCCATTGATGGGCACGGCGGTGGTGGTGATTACCATCCTGGCGTTCCTGCCGGTGATCGCCATGAACATCTACAGCGCGAAGCTGACCACGCTGACCTGCGTCGACTCCATCTGGCACATCGAGCCGACCCGCAAGGCGCGGATCCTGGCCATTGCGTTCGTGATCCTGCTGCAACTGGGCGTGGCCCTGAGCATCCAGAGCAGCGGCAAGGGCTTGTCGGTGCTGGGTATCTACCTGGTGGTGATGCTGTACTTCCTGGTGCCGTGGACCTCGGTCAACCTCACTGACTACTTCTTCGTGCGCAAGGGCCGCTACGCCATCCCGCACTTCTTCATGCCCCACGGCAACATCTACGGCAGCTGGGGCCTGCGCGGCATCGCGGCGTACGCGATCGGCTTCATCTCCATGATCCCGTTCTTCTACATCTACGACGGCGTCGAGCAGCGCGAGGTGTATGTCGGGCCGCTCGCCAAGGCCCTGGGCAGTATCGACATCGCCTGGCTCGTCGGGCTGATCGTGTCGGGGCTGGTGTACTACTGGTTCAGCCGCTCCATCGACCTGAAACGCGAAGAAGCGGTGATCCAGCACATCGAAATCACCTCGCCGCAATACACCACCGGTGACTCGCTGACCCAGCGCACGTCGTCCGCATTCACTGAATCGAAGGTCGGGAGATAACCATGGCCATCCAACAATACGACTACATCATCATCGGCGCCGGTTCGGCAGGTTGTGTGCTGGCCAACCGCCTGAGCGAGGATGCGGCCACCTCGGTGCTGGTCCTGGAATTCGGCGGTAGCGACAAGAGTGTGGTGATCCAGATGCCCAGTGCCTTTTCGATCCCGATGAACACCAAGAAGTACAACTGGCGCTACGAAACCGAGCCGGAGCCTTACCTCAACGGGCGTCGCATCCACTGTCCGCGCGGCAAAGTGCTGGGAGGCTCGTCCTCGATCAATGGCCTGGTGTACATCCGCGGCCACGCCTACGACTTCGATGAATGGGAGTCGCTCGGCGCCCAGGGCTGGGGCTACCGCAATTGCCTGCCGTACTTCAAGCGGGCAGAGAGCTATGAAGCGGGTGGCGACAGCTATCGAGGGCAAAGCGGGCCCTTGCACACCACCAACGGCAACAACATGAAGAACCCGCTGTATGGCGCCTGGGTCGAAGCCGGTGCCCAAGCGGGGTACATCAAGACCGACGACTGCAACGGCTTCATGCAGGAAGGCTTCGGCGCCATGCACATGACCGTGAAGAACGGCGTGCGCTGCTCCACGGCCAACGCCTACCTGCGCCCGGCCATGGGGCGCCCGAACCTGACGGTGATCACCAAGGCAATGACCCGGCGGATAGTCTTCGAGGGCAAGCGCGCGGTGGGCATTCTCTACGACCATCAGGGCCAGACCCATGAGGTGCGCTGCAAGCGGGAAATCCTCGTGTCGGCCGGGCCGATCGGTTCGCCGCACCTGCTGCAACGTTCCGGCATCGGCCCGGCCGAGGTACTGCGCACCGCCGGGGTCGAGTTGCTGCATGACCTGCCGGGCGTCGGCGAGAACCTGCAGGATCACGCCGAGGTCTACATCCAGTTCGGCTGCAAGCAACCGGTCACCCTCAACAGCAAGATGGACCCGCTGAGCAAGCTGTTGATCGGCCTGCGCTGGCTGTTGTTCAAGGATGGCCTGGGCGCCACCAACCATTTCGAGGCCGGTGGTTTCATCCGTTCCGAGGAAGGGCTGCGCTGGCCGGACATCCAGTTCCACTTCCTGCCCGCGGCCATGCGCTACGACGGCAACAAACCGATCAAGGGCCACGGCTTCATGGTGCTCACCGGGCCGAACAAACCCAAGAGCCGCGGCTACGTGCGCGTGCGTTCCGCCGACCCGTACGAGCACCCGCTGATCCAGTTCAATTACCTGCAACGCGAAGAGGACCGCGAAGGTTTCCGCCGTTGCATCCGCCTGACCCGGGAGATCATCGGCCAGCCGGCGATGGATAGCTTCCGTGACGGCGAGATTGCCCCCGGCCCCCTGGTCAATACCGATGCCGAGATCGATGCGTTCGTGCGTGACAACCTGGAGAGCACCTACCATCCGTGTGGCTCTTGCCGCATGGGCGAGGACGACATGGCGGTGGTCGATTCCGACCTGCGGGTTCGGGGCATCGCGGGGCTGCGGGTGGTCGACTCGTCGGTGTTCCCGACGGAGCCCAACGGCAACCTCAATGCGCCCACCATCATGCTCGCCGAGCGCGCCAGCGACCTGATTCGCGGACGCCAGACGCTACCGGCCTCCGATGCACCGGTGGGGCTGGCCGATGCCTGGGAAACACGCCAGCGTACGTCGGCACCGGCGCGCAATGTGAGGGTTTGATTCCTGCGGCGTAACTGTTCGCGGACTGCTCCGATCAGGCACACGGCCTTGGCGAGCCATGCTCCCCAGGGCCGTGGCGCGTCAGGGCATGCGGTTGGCGTTGCCGCCAGCAGGGCAGGGGTGTGCGGACTGTAGTTTTCGGGTGTTTGCTATAGTCAGACGTTGCGGAGCAACGTAACCTTCGCCGGTTAAAGCATTCTACCGAGGAGTCCAGATATGCGAATCGTAGCGGCACTTGCCTGCACCTTCATGTTGTCCCTGACGTTGCCATCGATGTCATTTGCAGGTTCCGATTGTGATGATGCGGACAGTGCGAGTGAGCTCAGGAACTGTCTCAAGAACAACAGCGATTATGACAACGACAACAAAGGCAAAGGCAATTGCAATGCCAACGGCAATTGCGACAAGTCCAAGAACAAGGGCAAGAACAAAGGCGATGACGATGATTACGCGGTCAGTTGCATGGACATCAACAACCTGACCCTGCGCCGTGAGTGCATCGAGAAACGCAGGGACTGAAACCCCGATGCCCAATGGGGAGCGGACGCTGCAACAGCGCCCGCCGCTGACTGAAATACCGGCTCCGTGGGAGCCGGACACTCAGGCGGACCTTGGGCAGCCGGTCATTGCCGCTCAGCCTTCAAGGTATTCAATCACCTGATCAAGGGCACCAAGCGGCGGCGCCGCAGCCATCATGTCGCCTGGCAGGCACCATGGATAATTGAGGCGCTGTAGCCAATCCATCACCGGTTCCAGGTCCTGTGCAGGACAAGCCTGCATGTGCTCGATCGTAATGCTCAGGTGTTCTGCGAGCCCTGATTCCGGCAGGAACCGCCAAAGATAGTCCCCGCAGCCTACGCGCAGTTCGCCAGTGGCCTTGACTGACATGCCGACCAGCCATTTGCATCTATGTGTGGTCGCGCCTGTCGTTGGTGGGGCACCAAGACAGAAGGTGTAGACGTTTTCGTAGGTCTGGCCGAAGCGGCGTACCAATATGTCGGCGATGCCGGCCCGGCCGTCGACCGTCGGGGGGAATGAGATGGCACCTGTGCGCACAACCATTTCAAGGGTTGCATGGGCAGCAAAGCATTGACGCAGAAGATCGGGACGGTTGCCATCCTTGGCCAGAATGTAGTGCTCGATGGTACGGGCGGTGCTCTGCATTGCAGATTTCTCCTTGAAGTCGATGATGTCCAGTTTGATGCGTCGCGCAACCGGTTAACGGGCTGAAGGTCCGAGTATACGTTCCAGCGATCTCTCCCAGCTGCAACGGATGGCTTGCGCCTGTTGCTCAGGAGTCTTGAGGGTGACGATGGGGGGCGGGTGCGGCGGGAGGTTGTGCAACGACTGTGCAAGCCAGGCGGGCCGGCTTGCACAGCGGATCGGTCAGAGCCCTGCGCTGTGTTCGGCCACGGTCTTTGGCTTGCCGTAGTGCCATTCGTAGACCACGAATTTGAAGTCCTTGAGGTCGCCTTTCTCATCGAAGCTCAGGTCCCCGGTCGGGGTCTTGAAGGTGCCGCCATGGATCGCCTCGGCCACTTTCTCCGGGTCTTCGCTCTTGGCCGCCGCGATGGCGCCGGCAATCACTTCGACCGCCGAATAGGTGGGCAGGACAAACGGCCCGGTAGGGTTTTCCTGCTTCGCTTCGAAGGCTTGCACCAGAGCCTGGTTGGCCGGGTCCTGGTCGAAGGATTTAGGGAGGGTCACCAGCATGCCTTCCGAGGCGTCCTTGGCGATCTGCGAGATGGAGTCGTTACCCACGCCTTCAGGCCCCATGAAGCGGGCGGTGAGGCCTTTTTCCCTGGCCTGGCGCAGCAGCAGGCCCATTTCCGGGTGGTAGCCGCCGAAATACACGAAGTCGACATTGGCCTGCTTGAGTCGGGTCAGGATCGAGGAATAGTCGCGCTCGCCGACGTTGAGGCCTTCGAACATCGCAACCTTGATGCCTTCCTTGCCCAGGATGTCGCGGACCGAGGTGGCGATGCCTTCGCCGTATTGCTGCTTGTCGTGCAGGACCGCGACGCTGGCCGGTTTCAGGCCCGTGATGTAGCGCGCCGCAGCCGGGCCCTGGGCGTTGTCCAGGCCGATGGTGCGGAAGATCATCCGGTAGCCGCGCGCCGTCAGTTCCGGGCTGGTGGCGGCCGGGGTAATCATGACGATGCCTTCGTCTTCGTAGATGTCAGACGCCGGTTGGGTCGAGCTGGAGCACAGGTGGCCGACCACGAACTTGATGCCGTCGTTGACCACTTTGTTGGCCACCGCCACCGCTTGCTTGGGGTCGCAGGCATCGTCGTATTCCACGGCCACCAGTTGCTTGCCGTCGACGCCACCCTTGGCGTTGATTTGCTCGATGGCCATGCGGGCACCGCTGAACTGCATGTCACCGTACTGCGCCACCGGGCCGGTCTTGGGGCCGGCGATGCCGATCCTGATGCTGTCGGCCGCCAGCGTATGGCAGGACAGGCCAGCGAGGATCATGGCGCTGAGCAGGCGGGTGGTTGTGTTGTTGATACGACTCATGGGGGTTCCACTCCTGTGGGTAACGATTCATAAGGGGTTGCAGGTGATTCAGCGATCCCAGGGCGCGGTGCGCGCGGGGTCGGGTTTGTAGCGCCGGATCGCCTCGGCGAGTACGCCAGGGTCGAGGCCGTCGTGGTCCACCAGGCTTTTCAAGCCGGCAATGACAATGCTGTACCGGTCCACCTCAAAGAACTCCCTGAGGTTGTGGCGATTATCGCTGCGCCCGAAACCGTCGGTGCCCAGGGTGGTGTAGGGCGCTTCCAGGTATTGGGCGATCAGTTGGGGCCAGGCGCGGATGTAGTCGGTGGCGGCGATGACCGGCTGTGTGCCGCCCAGGTATTTATCCAGTTGGCTGCTGCGTTGGGCGCCGGCCTGCAGGCGATTGTCGCGCTCGACTTCGCGAGCCTGGCGTGCCAGTTCGCTGAAGCTGGTGGCGCTGAACACCTCGCTGTCGATGTTCCAGTCCCGGGCCAGGATCGCGCTGGCTTCGATCACCTCCCGCAGGATGGTCCCGGAGCCCAGCAGCCGCAGGCGAATCCGCGAAGCCTCCGTGCTGCTGCTCGAATAGCGGTACAGGCCGCGCAGGATATCGTCGTGCCGGTCGGCATCGATCGATGGCTGGGGGTAGTTCTCATTCATCACCGCCACGTAGTGGAACTCGTCGCACTGTTCCTCCAGCAGGCGGCGCGCAGCGTGGTCGAGGATCACCGCCAGCTCCCCGGCAAAGCACGGGTCCCAGGCGCGGCAGTTGGGCACCATCGAGGCCATCACCAGGCTGGAACCGTCCTGGTGCTGCAAGCCTTCGCCACCCAGGGTGGTGCGGCCGGCGGTCGCCCCCAGCAAAATGCCCCGGGAGCGCTGGTCGGCGGCAGCCCAGATCAGGTCGCCGACCCGCTGGAAGCCGAACATCGAGTAGTAGATGTACACCGGCAGCATCGGCTCGCCGTGCACCGAATAGGAGGTGGCCGCCGCGACCCAGGACGACAGGGCACCGGCCTCGGTGATGCCTTCTTCCAGCAACTGGCCATTGCGCGATTCGCGATAAGACAGGATCGAGCCGCTGTCTTCCGGCTCGTACAACTGCCCGTGGGGCGAGTAAATGCCGATCTGCCGAAACAGGCTGGCCATGCCGAAGGTGCGCGCTTCATCGGCGACGATCGGCACCACCCGTGGTCCCAGTTGCGGGGCCTTGAGCCAGGCGGTGAGTAGGCGCACGGCGGCCATGGTGGTCGACATCTCCTTGCCCTCGGCCTGCAAGGCAAAGCTTGCGGTGACGTCCAGCGGCGGCACCGGGATCGTTGGCGCCTGGTGCTTGCGCGCCGGCAATGGCCCGCCCAGGGCCTGGCGCCGGGCATGCAGGTAGCGCATTTCCGGGCTGTTTTCCGGCGGACGATAGAAGCGCAGTTGCTCGACGTCCTCATCCGTCAGCGGCAGGTGGAAGCGGTCACGGAAGGTCAGCAGGGCAGTGATATCGAGCTTTTTCGCCTGGTGCGCGGTCATTCGCGACTCGCTGGCGGCGCCGATGCCAAAGCCTTTCTTGGTCTTGGCCAGAATCACGGTCGGGCGGCCCTTGCAGGCCTTGGCGGCGGCAAAGGCGGCGTAGAGTTTGCGCAAGTCGTGCCCGCCGCGCTTGAGGGCGTTGATCTCCTCGGCGCTCATGTGCTCCACCAGGCGCCGGACGTTCGGGTCCTTCTGGAAGAAGTGCTCCAGGTTATACGCGCCGTCATGGGCGCCGAGGGTCTGGAATTCACCGTCGGGGGTCGCCGCCAGGCGCTTGAGCAGCACATGTTCGGTGTCGCGGGCGAACAGCGCATCCCACTCCGAACCCCACAGGACTTTGATCACGTTCCAGCCAGCACCGGCGAACAACGCTTCCAGTTCCTGGATGATCTGGCCGTTACCGCGCACCGGGCCGTCGAGGCGTTGCAGGTTGCAATTGACGATGAAGGTCAGGTTGTCCAATTGCTCCCGGGCGGCCAGGGACAGGCCGGCGATGGATTCCGGCTCGTCCATCTCGCCATCGCCGAACACGCCCCAGACGTGGCGCCCATCGGTCTGCTTCAGGCCACGGTGTTGCAAATAGCGCATGAACCGCGCCTGGTACACCGCGCTGATGGGGCCGATGCCCATGGACCCGGTGGGGAATTGCCAGAAGTCCGGCATCAGCCACGGATGGGGGTAGGAGCACAGGCCGGGGCCGTTGATTTCCTGGCGGTAGTTGGCCAGTTGCTCTTCACTCAGGCGCCCTTCGAGAAACGCCCTGGCATACACCCCGGGCGCCGAGTGTGGCTGGAAGAACACCAGGTCGGCATTGCGCTGGCCATCGTCGCCATCCCCGCGGAAGAAGTGCTGGAACCCCACCTCGAAGATTTCCGCCGCCGACGCGTAACTGGCGATATGCCCACCCAGTTCGCCGTAGGCCTGGTTGGCGCGAACCACCATGGCCAGGGCGTTCCAGCGCAGTAACCCGGTGATGCGCTCTTCCAGCGGCAGATCACCGGGGTAGCTGCCCTGTTGCTCCAGGGAGAGGGTGTTGCGGTAGGCGGAAAAGGCCTGGGCCTCGCGGCTGATGCCGTGTTCGCTGGCATATTCTTCCAGGCGCTTGAGCAGGTAGCGGGCGCGCTCCGGGCCGCAGGCGTCGAGGGTGGAACCCAGGGCGTCGAGCCATTCCCGGGTTTCCTGCGGGTCCTGGTCACTGAAGTCGCTGTCGTTGTCGGGGTAAGCCATGGCCATTTTCAACCTCCCTCACGCGCACACATCGAGGGCCTGGGCGACGTCGGCAAGCAAGTCGGCGCAGTCTTCCAGGCCTACCGACAAGCGTACCAGCCCCTCGGCAATACCGTGGCGGGTGCGTTCTTCAGGAGTGTAGGTGGAGTGGGTCATGCTGGCCGGGTGCTGGGCCAGGGATTCGGCGTCCCCCAGGCTGACCGCGCGGCTGAACAGTTGCAGGGCGTTCATGAAGCGCTTGCCAGTGGGCAGCCCGCCCTTGAGTTCGAACGCAATCATGCCCCCCGGCAACTTCATTTGCCGGGCCGCCAGTTCGTACTGGGCGAAGGAGGGCAGGCCGGGGTACGTCACCGATTCGACGGCAGGGTGTTCCTGCAAGAACCGGGCAATCACCTGGGCGTTGCTGCAATGGCGCTCCATGCGCAACGACAGGGTCTTGAGCCCGCGCATCAGCAAGAAAGCATCCTGGGGCGACATCACGGCACCGGTCAGGTCCTTGAGCCCTTGCAGGCGAATGCGGTTCGCCAGTGCCTGGCTGCTCACCACGATGCCGGCGGTGATGTCGCCATGGCCGCTGAGGTACTTGGTGGCCGAATGCACCACCACGTCCGCGCCCAAATCCAGCGGTCGTTGCAGGTAGGGGGTGCAATAGGTGTTGTCCACCACCAGGGTGACGTCCGGGTGATGGCGGGTGAGCCCGGCCACCGCGGCGATGTCGACCAGTTGCATGTTCGGGTTGGCCGGCGACTCGAAATAGACCATGCGCGTCGCGGGCCCGATGGCATCGCGCAGCTCGGCCAGGTTGGCCATGTCGACATGGCGCACCTTGATGCCAAACTCGCCGATGCCGTGGTGCAGCAGGGCGAAGGTGCAGCCGTACAGGGTGCCATTGACGATGATCTCGTCGCCGGGACGCAGCAGGCTCCAGAAGGTCGCGGCAATCGCCCCCATGCCGGAGCTGAAGGCTACCGCGGCCTCGCCGTTTTCCAGGGTGGCCATGCGTGACTCCAGCAGCGCCAGGGTCGGGTTGGAGATACGGGTGTAGAAATGCCCGGGCTCTTCACCGGCAAAACACCCGGCACCGTATTCGACGGTGGGGAAGGCGAAGGTGGACGTCAGGTAGATCGGCGGGATCAGTGCGCCGTTGTTGTCCAGCGGGTTGTAGCCGTGATGGATGGCGCGGGTGGAAAAGCCAAGCTCATTGTTTTTATTGTTCATGGTCAACGCTCCCTGATTTCCTACAATGCTATGCTCAATTTAAACGTGAAAAATTCCAAAATAACCGGTCAATAAACGGTTTTTTAGAATGAACATCCCTAAAAACAAGATTGAGAGGCAAGACATGCCCCATGGCCTGGACCGTACTGACAAGGCACTCCTCATTGCCCTGCAAGGCAATGCCCGACTGACTGTCGCCGAACTGGCCGATCAGGTTGCCCTGACCACCTCGCCGTGCTGGCGTCGAGTGAAACTCCTCGAGGAGAGCGGGGTGATCACGGGTTATCAGGCGGTGCTGTCGCCCAAGGCGCTGGGCTACGGCGTCACCGCGTTTGTCAGCGTGATGATGGAGTCCCATTCCCAGGACATGGCCAGGACCTTTGAACAGCGCCTGCTGGAAATCCCGGAAATCGTCGCCTGCCACAACGTCTCCGGGCGCTACGACTTTCTGCTGGAAGTGGTGGCCAAGGACCTGGAGTCCTTCGGCGAGTTCGCGCGCGAGGTGCTGCAAACCCTGCCGGCGGTGAAGGAGATCTACTCGAGCTTTTCGTTCAAGTCGGTCAAGCCGTCGCGCGTGGTCCCGGTGCTGGGCTGAGCGCGGCTCAGGGCATGAGGCTCAACAGCCCGCCGGCAACGCCGCATCCGACGACCACCAGCCAGGGCGGGAGCTTCCAGTACATCAGCGCCACCAGGGCGAGCAGTGCCAGGCCGAAGTCCGCCGGCTGCACAATGGCGCTGGTCCATACCGGCCGATAAAGCGCGGCCAGCAGCAGGCCGACCACCGCGGCATTGATCCCGAGCATCGCCGCTTGCACGCCTTGGTTGCGCCGCAGTCGTTCCCAGAACGGCAGGACGCCGAGTACCAGCAGCCAGGACGGTGCGAAGATCGCCAGCAGGCACAGCAGGCCGCCGAGCCAGCCTGACTGCGGGCCGTGCATCGAGGCCCCGAGAAAGGCGGCGAAGGTGAACAACGGGCCGGGCATGGCCTGGGTCGCACCGTAGCCGGCCAGGAAGGTCTCGTTGCTGATCCAGCCAGGGGGGACCACTTCGGCCTGGAGCAGCGGGAGCATGACGTGCCCGCCACCGAACACCAGGGATCCGCTGCGGTAGAAGGCATCCAGCATGTCCAGGGTCGGACTGGCCATCAGTCCGGCCAACAGTGGCAGGCCCGTCAGCAGGGCCAGAAAGAGTGTCAACCACAGCGCCCCCGCCCGACGACTCACAGTGATCGGCAGCGGCTCATGCTCACCCGCCTGTGGGGGCTTGCACAGCAACAGACCCGCGATGCCCGCGCCGGCCATCACGCCCACCTGTGCCCAGGCAGACGGAAGCAGTAGCACCAGGCAGGTCGCGGCCACCATCAACGTGACGCGGGGCACATCCGGGCAGAGGGTACGCGCCATGCCCCATACCGCTTGGGCGACGATGGCCACCGCGACGACTTTCAGGCCGTGCAGGGTGCCGGACGGCAGCACTTCCCCATAACCGGAAATACCCAGCGCCAGCAGGATCAGAAGCAGTGCCGAGGGCAGGGTAAAGCCGATCCAGGCGGCCAGCGCGCCTCGGTAGCCGGCCCGCGACAGGCCCAGGGCCATGCCGACCTGACTGCTGGCGGGGCCGGGCAAAAACTGGCAGAGCGTCACCAGGTCCCCATAGCTGCGCTCACTCAACCAGCGTCGGCGGACCACGAACTCCGCGCGGAAGTAGCCCAGATGGGCGACGGGGCCACCGAACGAGGTCAGTCCCAGGCGCAGGAAGATGAGAAAGACCTGCCAGGGGCTACGATCGTCGAGGTGGGTAGGGGGCATGGGCTGTTCTTCTGAAAATCATGTGGGCTGCACTGGTCATCGGGATGAGCGACGGACTCAGGGGGTCTCTACAGCCTATCAGTGGGCAGGAATGATTCACCAGACGCCGGGGAGCAATCGCCACCGCACCCGACGTGCATAGTCGGCATAGCCGGGCAGTTCGGCCTGCAACAACCGGTCTTCCCAGGCCGTGCGCAGGACCAGCAGCGCTGCCGCCAGCGCGGCGGGCACCAGCGCCCAGAACGAGCCTAGCGCCAGCGCCATGCCGAACAGCAGAAACAGCGCGCCGACATACCCGGGGTGCCGCAGGAAACGGTAGGGACCGCCATCAATCACGCGCTGATGCCGTTCGGACTGGATCCGTACACCCGGCTCGAAGAACGGATTCACCGCCTGTGCCCAGCCCGTCACCCCGATCCCCGCCAGCACACCGAGATAACCCGCCAGCACCGCCCAGGCCGGCACAGCCGAGCCATGAAACCGCCCGGCGTCGAGGGCGGCCACCGGCAGGACCGCCACCATGGTCGGCAGGAGGAGCGCCAGCAGGGCTTTGTCCCAGCGTTTGGTGCCCGCCTGAATCCGGCTGCGCGCACGGTAGATCACCGGGTTGACCCGGGCGAGCAGCAGGGCCGACACCCCAAAGCCGAGCACCAGCACGCCGAGGAATATCCACCCGGGCCGCCAGGCGAGGGTGCCGGCGGGCAGGAAGATCAGGCCCAACAGCGCCAGCGGCAGGCCGATGGCATAGGCGACGACCGTGCCCGGCGACATCGGGCTCGGGTCACGGGGTTCTTCGGTGTTTGTCATGGTGCTCACCCTTCGTGATGCAGTGTTGGGTCGTCATCGGTGTTGCAGCAGTTGTACTGTCAGTGACATCCATGTGGCACAGGCGTTCGATCTGCAACGCCGACATCCGCCAGGGGTGTTTTCTTCAATACAGCTGCCAGGGCCTCCTTCTACCTTGAGCGCCGGGATGTCCCCGGTTGTTTGAAGGAAGGTGTGCAATGAGTCTGATCATTTCCATGGCCGCGTTTGCGTTGGTCGCGTCGATCACCCCGGGGCCGGTGAACATTGTTGCCCTGAGTTCGGGGGCGCAGTACGGCTTTCGCGCCAGTCAGCGGCACGTGGTGGGGGCCACCCTGGGGTTTGTGCTGTTGCTGGTGTTGATGGGGCTGGGTTTGCATGAGCTGCTGGAACGTTGGCCGGCGTTGACCCGGGTGGTGCAGTTGGCCGGGGTGGCGTTTCTGTTGTTCATGGCCTGGAAACTGGCGACCGATGATGGCCGTCTCGGCACCAAGGACGGGGGCAAGGCACCGACGATGTTCTACGGGGCGCTGATGCAGTGGCTCAACCCCAAGGCCTGGCTGGCCTGTGTCGCGGGCATGGGGGCCTTTGTCGCTGACGGTGATGCGCGGCTGGTCTGGCAGTTTGCGGCGGTGTACCTGGTGATCTGCTACCTGTCGGTCGCCTGTTGGGCCTATGCCGGTACTTATCTGCGGCACTACCTGAACAATGCCGGCGGCATGCGTCTGTTCAACCGCTCGATGGCGTTGCTGCTGGCGCTCAGCGCCGGCTATCTGTTGCTGCCTTAGGCGGTTTAGCCGCGGTATTGCCCGGGTGTCGCGGCCAGGTGCTGCTTGAAGGCGCGCTGAAAGTGCGCTTGGTCGGCGAACCCCGCTTGCAGCGCGACGTCGGCAATCAGCTTGCCCTGGCGCAATTGCTGGCGGGCGAACTGGATGCGCTGGTTGACCAGGAACGCGTGGGGCGTCATGCCGTACTGCTGCTTGAACGCGCGGATCAGGTACGACGCCGAGAGCTGCGCCGCCTCGCAGATATCCTCCAGTTTCAGCGCCTGGGTGCAGTGCTCGCGGATGTACTCGGCGGCCCGTTCGAGCTTGAAGTTGGGTTCGCGAACCAGGACCTCGGCCGGGTTGAGCAGGGTCTGTACCTCGGTAAAGAACGCCACCGTGGCGCTGTGTTTTTGCAGGATCGACGCCTGTTCGTCGAGCAGGGTGTCATACAGTTGATTGAGCCCGTCGAACACGGCGCGGTTGTCGATATGGGTGACGGCAAAGCGCCGAAAATCCAGTTCCGCGCTGAATCCCAGCTGATGCTGGAGGTCGGTCAGCCACGGCGTATCGACATACAGCATGCGGTAGGCCCACGGCTGATCGTCGATGGGGTTGCAGGCATGGACGTCACCGGGGTTCATCAGTACCACGGTGCCGGCCGCGACCTCGAAGGCTGAGTGCTCATGCAGGTAGGTGCTGCGCCCGGCCGTGATTGCACCGATGGAGAAATGCTCGTGGGAGTGCCGGGCGTAACAGACTTCTCGACCATCGGCGATGGCGCGAGCCTCGATGAAGGGCAGGGCATCATCGCGCCAGAAGTGCGGGGACGCGTCCCCAGCCTGGGTCTTTGGTCGAGGTGAAGGGGGGGTGAAAACGCCCTTGGCCTGTGCGGCATTGCGGTCTGACATGGGGGTGGATTCCATTGTGCGCATCACGGCAGTGGCGTGCGCGATACGCGGGCAACGAGACGCTTGCGCCTCTTCTACACTGTAAATTGTTGTTTGAGAAGCGGGTGCCGGTGCCTCCCGGTGGTCCGGCACAGGTGATGAGCCCACTGCGCAAGCCACGGGAAAAATTACGAAAACTTTACGCGAGCGCACGGTTCGACCTCTGATACTGCGTGCCCTTTATCTGGCGGGTTTGTTTGATGTCTGGCTCGGCACTACGGCTTGTCGGTTTCATCCTGGGCATGTTCCTGATAACGCTGGCTGTCAGCATGGCGATCCCCATGCTCACTCTCGTGATTCACGAGCGTAGCGACGACTTGCCGGCCTTTCTCTGGTCGAGCCTGATCACCTTCATTTGCGGGCTGTTGCTGGTGGTGAAGGGGCGCCCGGAAACCGTACAACTGCGCCCCAGGGACATGTACCTGCTGACGACGGCGAGCTGGGTCGTGGTCTGCGCCTTTGCGGCGCTGCCCATGGTGTTCATCCGTCACATCAGCTACACCGACGCGTTCTTTGAAACGATGTCGGGGATTACCACCACCGGCTCCACGGTCCTGACCGGCCTGGATACCGCCTCTCCCGGGTTGTTGATCTGGCGCTCGATGCTGCACTGGCTCGGCGGCATCGGCTTTATCGGCATGGCGGTGGCGATTCTGCCCATGTTGCGGGTGGGCGGGATGCGCCTTTTCCAGACCGAGTCGTCGGACTGGTCGGAGAAAGTGACTCCACGCTCCCATGTCGGTGCCACCTACATCGTCTGGATTTACCTGGGCCTGACCGGCCTTGGCACGCTGGCGCTATGGCTCGCCGGGATGACCCCGTTCGAAGCGGTCAACCATGCCATGTCGCTGATTTCGACCGGCGGCTTCTCGACCTCGGACGCGTCCCTGGGGCACTGGACCCAACCGGCGATTCATTGGGTGGCGGTGGTCATCATGATCCTCGGCAGCCTGCCGTTCGCGTTGTACGTCGCGAGCTTGCGCGGCCATCGAAGTGCCGTGCTCAAGGATCAGCAGGTGAGGGGGTTCATCGGCTTCCTGGTCTTGACCTGGCTGGCGTTCGGTACCTGGCTGTGGCTGCACAGCGACTTCGGGTGGTGGGATGCGTTTCGCATCGTGGCGGTCAACGTGACGTCAGTGGTCACGACCACGGGGATCGCGGTCGGCGACTACACCTTGTGGGGCAGCTTTTCCGTGCTGCTGTTCTTCTACCTGACCTTCGTGGGGGGGTGTTCCGGCTCCACGGCGGGAGGCCTGAAGATCTTTCGTTTCCAGGTGGCCGCCGCGCTGCTGATGAGCAACCTCAAGCAACTGATCCACCCACGGGCGGTGATTCAGAAGCAGTACAACGGTCACTCCATTGACGAGGAGATTGTCCGGTCGCTGTTGACCTTCTCGTTCTTCTTTACCATCACCATTGCCGTGATTGCCCTGGGGCTGGCGCTCATCGGTCTGGACTGGACGACCGCGTTGACGGGGGCGGCCACGGCCGTGTGTAACGTGGGCCCGGGTGCAGGGGCGATCATTGGGCCGGCGGGTAATTTTTCTACTTTGCCTGATGCCGCGAAGTGGCTGCTGACCATTGGCATGCTCCTGGGGCGATTGGAAATCCTGACGGTGCTGGTGCTGTTCACGCCGGTGTTCTGGAAGTACTGAACCCGGAACGGAATGATTTAGCGACTACACTGGCCTGCGACAGGACTCTGTTGCTACCTGGTGCGCAACGCGCTCAATCAAACCGGAGAGGGAGTTTCGAATGCTTGAGTTCTTGCTGGGAGCGCTACGGGCGTCACCGGAAATCGCGGTGTTCCTGGCGATTTCCCTGGGCGTACTCATCGGCCGGATTCAGGTGGGCAGCTTTCACCTTGGATCGGTGGCCGGCGCCCTGTTGATGGGATTACTGATCGGGCAGATCGGTATTGAGGTGCCACAAGCCTTCAAATCGGTGTTCTTTGCACTGTTCATCTACGCGGTGGGCTTCAAGAGCGGGCCGGAGTTTTTCGGCAGCCTCAACCGCGGCACCCTGAAACTGGTGTTGCTCTCGGTGGTGCTGTGTGCAACGGCACTGGGTTCGATCCTGCTGATGAACGCGGTCTTCCATTTCGACGCCGGCTTCACCGCTGGCCTCGGCGCGGGTGCGTTGACCGACACGGCGATCATGGGGACCGCCAGCAGCGCCATCAACGAACTGTCCCTCGAACCGGCGGCCCGGAATCTGCTCAACAGCCATATGGCCGTGGCCTATGCGGTGACGTACCTGTTCGGCACCATCGGCCTGATCGTGTTTGTCGGCACTGTTGCCCCACGTCTGCTGGGGATCGACCTGAAAAGTTCGGCCCGGGAACTGGAGCGGGAGTTGGGCATCGACAATGAGGAAGACGCCATCGCCGTACCCTATACCCGCGTGGTGGTGCGTGCCCATCGGGTCGCGGCCAACGGGCCCGCGGACGGTCACCCCATTGCCTGGCTCGAACAGCAGCACGCGGGCCTGACGGTGGAGCGGGTGGTGCGCGACGGTCACGTACTGGAACGGGATGTCAGTCTGGTTCTGCGGGCGGATGACATTCTGGGGGTCTATGCGCTGCGCGAGGCCGTGGGACCTTTGAACGAGTGGATCGGACCGGAACTGGATCACCCACTATCGCTTTCGTTTGCTACCCGTCAGGCGGACATTGTCCTGACCTCGGCTGAGTTCGCGGGCAAGACCCTGCAGCAGATCAAGCGCCTGGTCACCGGCGGCGACCGCCCGGGGTGTTTTGTCAACGCCATTACCCGCCAGACGTTTGAACTGCCGCTGTTGCCCAATACCGTTCTGCGCCGTGGCGACGTGATTTCCCTGACCGGGCGTACCCGCAGTGTCGAAGCGCTGGCAGCGCGCCTGGGGCGGATCCGCAAGCAGGATTACAAGAGCGATATCGCTATTCATACCCTGGGCATGGTCATCGGCTCGCTGCTGGGGCTGCTGTCGACCCATGTCGGCATGATCCCGGTGGAACTGGGCGTCGGCGGTGGCGTGCTGGTGACGGGGCTGGTGATTGGCTGGTACAACTCCCGTCACCCTGAAACGGGTGCATTGCCCCCGGCCGCGCAATGGGCGTTTTCCGAGTTTGGCCTGACCGCTTTTGGCGCCGTGATCGGGTTGCTGGCCGGGCCTGCAGCCATCACCGCCATGCGCGAGCATGGCCTGCCACTGTTGCTTTCAGGGGTGGTGGTGACCCTGTTGCCGCCTCTGGTCGCCCTGTATTTCGGTCGATATGTCTTGCGCTTGCACCCCATGATCCTGCTCGGCGCCCTGGCCGGGGCGCAGACCGAAGCGGCGTCCATGAACAAAATCATTGAGCAGTCCGGCAGCAGCACGCCGGTGATCGGCTTTACCGTGTGTTATGCGATCTCCAACGTGCTGCTGGCCGTGTGCGGCCCCATCATCGTGTTTGTGGTCGCAGGCTAACGCCGATCTGGCCGGGGCGTCTCAGCCCTGGTCGTTGAAGGCCCGCTCGAGTGTGGCGATGTCGATTTTCTTCATGTTCAGCATGGCCTGCATGGCGCGTTGGGACTTGCTGGAGTCCTGGTCGGTCATCATCTCCATCAACGCCACCGGTACGATTTGCCAGGACAGGCCGAACTTGTCCTTGAGCCAACCGCATTGCTGGGCCTGTTCGTCGCCCCCGGCCGACAGGGCGTACCAGAAGTGATCGATTTCAAACTGCGAGTGGCAGTTGACCTGGAACGAGATGGCCTCGTTGAAGCGAAACACCGGGCCGCCGTTGAGGGCGGTGAAGGTCTGGCCGTCGAGCACGAAACTGACGGTCATCACCGAGCCTTCGGGCCTCCCGTGGAACTCGAAGCCGGCCTTGCCGTAGCGGGTGATGGCGGTGACGGTGGAGTGTTCGAACACCGAGCAGTAAAAGTGCGCGGCGTCCTCGGCCTGGTCGTCGAACCACAGGCAGGGGGTGAGTTTCTGGATACGCGACATGGCGGTTCTCCTCAACAGGTCATCACGCTGGACTATCAGCATAGTCGTTGGGTGATGCCGTCGGTCGACTCGTCGGGAGAACCGCACGCCGCCGATAGTTCGGCAGCGGCGGGAGGGGGCAACTGGCCTAGAAGTCCCACTTGGTGGTGAGCATCAGGTTGCGCGGCTCGCCGTAGAAGGTGGTGTCGAAGTTGCCCAGGCCCGTCAGGTATTTCTTGTCGAAGACGTTGTTGGCGTTGGCGGTGAAGCTCAGGTGCTCGTTGTACTGATAGCGGGTCATCAGGTCGACGAGGCTGTAGCCGCCCTGGCTGATCCGGGTGTTATCGCCCACGGTGGGGCTGTAGACCTTGCCGTAGAACGCGCTCTGCCAGCTGACCCCGCCACCGACGGTGACCTTGTCCAGGGCACCCGGCAGGCGGTAGGTGGTGAACGTACGGATCACGTGTTCCGGCTTGGTGGTGGACAGCGGGTAACCGTAGACGCGTTGATCGTCCTGGTCACGGGTGCGGGCGTAGGTGTAGCCGGCGATCAGGTTCCAGCCTTCCTGCAGTTCACCGGCCAGTTCCAGTTCCACGCCCTGGGTGGTGGCGCCATCGATGGCCTTGTAGATGCCTTCGTTGGTGACCGGGTTGGTGCCGATCGATTCGGCGACGTTGTACTGCTCGGTGCGGAACAGGGCCAGGCTGGCGTTCAGCCTGCCGTCCAGGTACGCGGCCTTGAGGCCGGTTTCATAGCTGTCGCCTTCCACCGGCGCCAGGGTCTTGCCATCGGTGTCCTTGTAGACCTGGGGCTGGTAGATCGAGGTGTAGCTGGCGTAGACCGAGTAGGTATCGTCCAGGTCATAGATCACGCCGGCGTAGGGGGTAACGACGCCATGCTCCTTGTAGCTGGCGTGGGTGTCGTCCAGGCTTGAGCCCGGGTAGTAGGCGTAGTCTTCGTTGTACTTGAAGGTGCTCAAGCGGCTGCCGAGGATGAACGACAGGTCGTCGGTCGGCCGCAGGCGGGTGGCCAGGTAAACACCGTTCTGGCTCTGGGTGCGCTCGTATTTGCCGTTTTTCGGAAATGCCTGGTACGGCAAGTCGCCGTTCCAGTCATAGATGCTGCCCGGCACCGTTTCGAAGGCGCTGGTGTCGTAGGTCGAGCCGGTCTGGCGCGAGTGGGACGCCATGACGCCGGCCACCAGGTCATGCTCGCGACCGCCCAGGGTGAAGGGGCCGGAGAGGTTGACGTCGGCGGTGTCCTGGACGCGATGGCCTTCCCAGCGGCCCCAGTACAGGAACATGCCTTCGCCGGTGGCCCGGTCCGGGTTGCCGCCACTGGCCGAGGCCAGGCGGGTGTCGTGGTCGGTGGTTTTCTCGTCGAGGCTGACTTTGAGTTTCCAGTCATTGGCCAGCGCCTGTTCCAGGGAGGCGAAGTAGGTGATGTCGTCGAAGTCGCGACGGCTCCAGTCGGCGCCCGGGTTGAAGTGGCGCGAAAAATCGGTGCGGCCGCCGTCGGAGAAATAGGTCGGGTTGCCGGTCCAGGAGGTCCCGCGCGGGGTCACGCTGGACTTGTCGATGCCGAAGGTCAGCAGGGTGTCCGGGGTCAGGTCGGCTTCCAGGATGCCGTAGAACAGGTCCTTCTTCTGGCTGTAATGGTCCAGATAGGAGTTTTTGTCCTGATAGGCGCCGACGAAGCGCCCGCGCAGGCTGCCGCTGTCGTTCAACGGCCCGGAGATATCGCCTTCGGTGCGGTAGGCGTCCCAGGAGCCGACGGTACCGCTGACCGAGGCCTTGAACGCCTTGGTCGGCTTCTTGCGAATCAGGTTGACCGTGGCAGAGGGGTCGCCGGAACCGGTCATCAGGCCGGTAGCGCCCTTGACCACTTCAATACGGTCCAGGGTGGCCGCGTCGACGTTAGTGGCCGCTTCACCGTAAACACCGTCGTAGACGCGGTTGACGCCATCGTACTGGTAGTTGGTGATGGTAAAGCCTCGGGACGAGAACTCCATGCGGTCGGTGTCGTAGGCCTGTTGCGTGATGCCCGGGGTATTGCGCAACACGTCGCCGACATCCTGTGCGCCGCGATCGTCCATTTGCTGACGGGTGATCACGGTGACCGACTGCGGTGTTTCACGCAGTGACAACGGCAAGCCGGTGGCCGAGGACGTGAAGCCGGTGGTGTAGGAGTGGGTGTCCTCGGTGGTCGCCCCCAGGCCTTGGCCGGAAATGGTCGTGGCCCCCAGTTGCAACGTGCCGTCACCCGTGGGCTCCGCTTGCAGCACGTAGCTGCCATCGGCTTGCGGCTGGGCTTGCAGGCCGCTGCCCTGAAGCAGGCGCTGCAAGGCTTCCTGTTCAGTGAAACTGCCGTTGAGCCCCGGGCTGCGCTTGCCGCTGGCCAGGTCGTTGTGCCCGGCGAGGAACACCCCGGATTGCTCGGCGTAGCTATTGAGCGCACTGACCAACGAGCCCGCGGCAATGCTGTACTGGCGCTGGCTGCTGGACTGTTCGCGGCTGGCGGTGTCAGCCGCCTGGGTGGCCACAGGGGCCAGGCTCAGCAGGGCAGCGGGAAGGGCCAGTGCCAAGGGGCGCAAGGCGAAACGAAAACGGGCGGCGACGTGGTGCGGCATGGAGGTCCCTTTGGATCGAGTCGATCGGCAATTGAAGTGCTTCTAGGGGTTAACCGAACGAAAAACGCAAAAGGGAACCGCGATCTGAAAAAAAACCGGCGCTGGCGCAATACTGTTCAGTTAAGAAAGGCTTGAAGCGGGTGAGAGACCCGTGGCGAGCGAGCTTGCTCGCGCTGGTGCGCAAAGCGCACCCAACAAAGCGACTGCGGTCTTTCATAACGAACTCGACGACAGTTTTGGGGGCTGCTCTGCAGCCCAGCGCGAGCAAGCTCGCTCGCCACGGGGGGATGTATTGAGCAACCCTATCCTTAACTGAACAGCATTGCGGTTCTGGCGATTGTTCAGGCTTTGGCATCGACGCTGACCCACCAGACCAGGGTCTTTTCGACGCGGATCGGCAGCGCCGCTTCCAGCAGGCGCAGGGCCTGGTCGGTGTCCTTGAGCGGGAAAGAACCCATCACCGGCAACTGCGCCACTGCCGGGTCGCAGGCCAGATAGCCCTGGCGATAGCGGCTCAGTTCTTCGATCAACTGGCCCAGCGGCAGGTTGTCCGCCAACAGCACGCCACGGCGCCAGGCTTCGCGGGCCATAGAGGCGGCGCGCCAGGGTTCGAAGGCCGTCTGGCTGAAAGCCATTTGCCGCCCAGCCTGCACCACGTTGACCTGATCGTTGGCCAGGCGCACCTCAACGGCTCCTTCGAACACGTTGAGCAAGGTCCGCTCATCGTCCTGGCGCACGCTGAAACGCGTGCCCAATGCCCGTAACAGGCCCTGTGCGGTCTGCACCCGAAACGGTCGCAACGGGTCCCTGGCCGTGTCGATCAGCACTTCGCCGGCGCGCAATCGCAGCAGGCGTTCACGGGCGTCAAAGCGCACATCCAGCGCGCTGAGCGCATTGAGCCAGAGCTGGCTGCCGTCGCTGAGCCGGCTTTCGCGGATCTCTCCGGTGCCGGTGGAAAGGTCGGCGGTCCAGCGGTCCAGGGTGTCCGGTAGCGATGTCTGGCGCCAGGCGCTCCAGCCGAGCAGGCTGCCGGAGGTGAGGATCAGCAGAGACTTGAGGGTCTGGCGGCGCGTGACGCTGGTCCGCCCGGTACCCCGCAAGGCCTGGCTGGCTGCGCCTGATGCGCCGTCGCCGTGCAGCGGCGCAAAGCGCTCGCCGACCCGCTCCACGTAGCGCCAGGCCGCCTGGTGCTCGCCGCTCTGGGCCAGCCAGGCTTGCCAGCGCAGGCGCTCCTGTTCGCCGACCTGCTGGTCGTTGAGTTGCACATACCAGTGGGCTGCCTGTTGCAGGCTGGCGTGGCTGAGTGTTTTCAAGGCTCCAGGCAAGGGCGCTTACTCGATCAGGAGGCCGTCGAGCTCGGCCTCCAGCAGGGCGCAATGCATCAGGGCCTGGGCCAGGTACTTCTTGACCATGCGCTCGGACACCCCGATCTCGAGGCCAATGGCCTTGTAGGGCATGCCATGCAGTTGCGCGAGGATGAACGCATCGCTGACTCGCTTGGGCAGGCGCTGCAGCATCGCATCCACTTCGTGCAGGGTCTCGACGATGATCAAGCGTTGCTCGGGGGAGGGCTGTAGGGCTTGGGGGCGTTCGCTCAATGCCTGCAGCCAGGCCTGTTCCAGCTGCCGGCGGCGCCAGTGATCAATGCACAGGCCCCGGGCAATGGTCGCCAGGTGGGAGCGCTCATGCACTTCGCACTCGAAGTCCTGCGGGCGCTTGAGGACGCGGACAAAGGTGTCGTGTGCCAGGTCGGCCGCATCGAACGCATCGCTCAAGCGTCGGCGTAATAGCTCGTACAGCCAGCGGTGGTGGCTGGTGTAGAGGTTCTGCACGAGGGAGGTTTCGACGACCATCATTGAGTGCGCATGTCCAGGAGGCGCCGTAACGCCAAGGGTGCAAATGGGAATTGGTCGCGATTAAAGCAAAAGCTCTGTGGCGATGCAAATGATATTGGTTTGCTTTTGGGTGGGGTGTCGGGTGGGTGTGTCGGGTGGAGCGTTGTTGGCTGTCGATGTGACAACTTCATGGGGCTTTGAAGAGGTGACCGCGTTTTTGTGCTGGCCGTTGGGTGACCGGTGGTCGCTCAACCCCGACCCTCAGGGAAATTGCGCTTAGCTCAATGGACAACCCGACGCGCGCGTAGGCATCCGTTGCCACAGCGACGCGAGCAAAGGACACCGAAAGTCCTGACCGCCCCGAGGAGATTGCCGTGCTGACGTTCAATATCAATGGCAAGGACCACCCCCTGGAAGTCCCTGGCGACATGCCGCTGTTGTGGGTGTTGCGTGATGTCGCGCACCTGACCGGGACCAAGTTCGGCTGTGGCATGGCCCAGTGCGGCGCCTGCACGGTCAACGTCGATGGCGCGCCGTTGCGCTCGTGCATCACGCCGGCTGCAGCGGTGGCCAGTGGGCAGAAGATTCTCACCATCGAAGGTTTGTCGAGCGACGGTTCGCACCCGGTGCAGCGCGCCTGGGCCGAGATCGATGTGGTGCAGTGCGGTTACTGTCAGTCCGGACAAATCATGTCGGCGGTAGCGTTGCTGGCGAAAATACCGGCACCGACGGACAGCGACATCGACCAGGCGCTGTCGGGCAATCTCTGCCGTTGCGGCACCTATCCACGCATTCGTGCCGCGGTCAAACGCGCTGCCGACCTCGGGGAGGCTTGAATATGGGTCCTGTCATGGATACGTCCCGGCGCACCTTTCTGAAAGGCAGCGCCGTGCTGGGTGCGGGCCTGGTGGTGGGGTTCTTCATTCCCGGGGCCAATCGCTTTGCCCAGGCTGCCGCGGCGCCGGACGCGGTGTTCGCGCCCAATGCCTTTTTGCGCATCGCTCCCGATGGCCGAGTGACGGTCCTGCTGGGGCATTCGGAAATGGGCCAGGGGATCTGGACCGGTCTGACCATGCTGATCGCCGAAGAACTGGATGCCGACTGGAGCCGCATCCGTGTTGAACACGCGCCGGCATCGGCGGCTGATTATGGACTGCCGGCCTTCGGAGGCATGCAGATTACCGGGGGCTCGACCTCGACCTGGATGGAGTTCGACCGTTACCGCCAGGCCGGTGCCGTCGCCCGGTTGATGCTGGTCCAGGCGGCCGCCAAGCGCTTCAATGTTGCACCGTCGCAGATCCGGACGGAGGCGGGGGTGGTCATCGCCGGTGACCAGCGGGCCACCTATGGCGAACTGGCCAATGAGGCCGGGCAACTGCCGGCACCGGATCCGGCGTCGATCAAGCTCAAGGAGGCGAGGGACTGGAGGATTATCGGCAAACCCACCCAGCGCCTGGACACCCCGGAGAAAATCACCGGGCAGGCGAAGTTCGGCATGGACGTGCAGTTCGACGGCTTGCTGACCGCCATGGTCGCCCGTTCGCCGGTGTTTGGCGGCAGCGTCAGGTCATTCGATGCCCAGGCCGCGCTGGCCTTGCCGGGGGTGCATAAAGTAGTGCAAGTGCCGACCGGGATCGCGGTGGTAGCCGATCATTACTGGGCGGCGAAGCTGGGTCGCGATGCCTTGAAAATCGACTGGGACCTTGGCCCCAACAAGGGGCTGGACAGCCAGGCGCTGCTGCAAAGCTTCCGCAAACTGGCCGCCACCCCGGGGACGCCCGCCAGCCAGGCCGGCGACGTCAGCACGGCGTTGGCCAAGGTAGTGAAAACCGTCGAGGCCGAGTACAGCGTGCCTTATCTGGCCCATGCCCCGATGGAGCCGCTCAACTGCACTGTCAGGATTACCCCGGACCAGTGCGAGATCTGGACCGGCACCCAGTTCCAGACCCTGGACCAGATGGTCGCGGCAAAAATCACCGGGCTCAAACCCGAGCAGGTGGTGATCCATACCGAGTTCCTCGGTGGCGGTTTTGGCCGGCGGGCCAATCCCACCTCGGACTTTGTCAGCGAAGCGGTGCAGGTGGCCAAGGCCGCGGGCGCGCCGGTGAAAACCGTCTGGTCGAGGGAGGATGATATTCGCGGTGGCTATTACCGCTCGGCGTTTGTGCATCAGGCCCGTATCGGCCCGGATGCCGATGGCTTGCCCCAGGCCTGGAAGCATGTGCTGGTCGGCCAGTCGATCATGGCCGGGACCATGCTGGAGGCGACCATGGTCAAGGACGGCATCGACAAGACCTCGGTTGAAGGGGTGGCCGACAGCCCTTACCTGACCGGGCTGGCCAACCACCGGGTGGACCTGCACTCACCGCAGACCGGGATCAGCGTGTTGTGGTTGCGTTCGGTGGGGCACACCCACACGGCCTTCGTCATGGAGTCGTTGATCGACGAACTGGCCACGGCGGCGGGCCAGGATCCGGTGGCATACCGACGTACCTTGCTCAAGGCGCATCCGCGGCACCTGGGCGTGCTGAACCTGGCGGTGGAGAAGGCCAACTGGAAGGCGCCGTTGCCGGCGGGGCATGCCTTGGGCGTGGCGGTGCACGAGTCCTTTGGCAGTTACGTCGCGCAGGTGGCCGAGGTGTCGCAGGACAACCTGAAGATCCGCGTGCACCGCGTGGTCTGTGCGGTCGACTGCGGGATTGCGGTGAACCCGGCGAGCATTGCCGCGCAAATGGAGTCCTGCATCACCTTTGGCCTGGGCTTCACCTTGCACAGCAAGCTGACGTTCAAGGACGGCCAGGTGCAGCAGTCCAACTACCACGACTATCAGGTGCTGCGCCTGAACGAAATGCCGGTGGTGGAGGTGCACATCGTGCCCAGCACCGACAAACCGGGCGGCATCGGCGAGACCGGTGTGCCGCCGACCGCGCCGGCAGTGGCCAACGCGGTGTTCGCCCTGACCGGGCAGCGGCTGCGTGAACTGCCCTTGCAACTGGCGGGGGTGTGAGATGCGGCGGCACCTGTTTTTGGGCACCGTGCTGCTGTTCGGGATGGGCGGTTACGCCCCGGAGCTGTTTGCTGAAGACCAGGCTGCATTGATCGCGTTTGCCACGGTGCAGAAGGTCTTCCAGAGCCCGCGCTGCCAGAACTGTCATATCCCTGGCGACTCACCCTTGCAGTTCGACGCAGGGGTGCCCCATGCCATGAACGTGGTGCGCGGTGTCGACGGCAAGGGGGCCGCCGGGTTGCCCTGTGCCACCTGTCACGGTACTGGCAATCCACCGGCCAGCTATGGTCCCCATGCGCCACCCGGCGCCCCGCACTGGAGCCTGCCGCCACCGGCCCACAAGATGGCCTGGATCGGTTTGCCGGCCAATCAACTGTGCCAGATGATCAAGGACCGTGACCGCAATGGTGACCGCGATTTTGCCACGCTGATCAAGCATGTCAGTGACGACAAGCTGGTGCTGTGGGGTTGGAGTCCTGGTGGCAACCGGGCACCCGTGCCGGTGCCCCACGATGAGTTCGTCACCCAGTTCAAATTGTGGGCACAAGCCGGTGGCCCGTGCCCGCTGGCGGGGAGTTAGACGGGCCGGGTTTCGAGGTTTGGAGCCGCTGGTGTGTTGGTCAAGGTTGCGGCCACCTGGTGGGCGACCCACAGCAGTTGGCGGTCGCTTCTGAATTCTGAGCTCAGTTGTAACCCGATCGGTAGCAGACCTTCTGCGCGATTCAGTGGGAGGTTCAATTGCGGCCAGCCGAACGCGCCCCAGAACTTGATGAAATCCGAGGGGCCGGTTGATGCCAGACCGGCGGGCGCGACCCTGCCGCAACTGACGCCAAGCATGGCATCGAAGGATTGGCAATGCCGGGCCAACTGTGGCGCGAGCCGGGACAGGCGAGCTTTAGCTGCTGATTCTTGTTCCCAGGTAGTGGCCCGTGCGCGCTCGAACATCGCCAGCAGGGCGTCGCTGAGTTGCTCGCGCTGGGCGTGGAACTCCTTGGCGAGTGAGCGAGCACCTTCGCAATCATTGATCAAGGCGTGATCATCGAGTACACCCGCGAATGACGCGGGCAGTTGCACCTCTTCCACCTGGTGCCCGGCGGCGCGCAGTTGGGCGATAGCGGCCTGCAGTGTGTCGGCAACGGACGGCTCGACCTGCTCCCCGTGCGGGGGGCGGCACAGGCCCAGGCGTAACGGGCGGTGTTCGCCGGTGACGACGGTAAAACCGGGAATCAGCACGCGCGCGACACGTTCTAGGTCGCGTACCGAGCGACCGTACCAGCCGACCGTGTCAAAACTCTGGGCCAAGGGTTTGACACCTTCCAGGGAAACCAGCCCGAGGGAAGGCTTGAAGGCATGGAGGCCGCAATAGGCGGCGGGCTTGAGCAATGATCCGGCTGTCTGGGTACCCAGAGCCAGTGCAAAGAAACCGGCGGCCATCCCGGCGGCCGAGCCGGCACTGGAACTGCCGGGCGTGTGTGCAAGGTTGTGGGGGTTGCGGGTGGGCCCCGTGTGCATATACGCGAATTCCGTCGTGTGGGTCTTACCCATGATCAACGCGCCGGCTTGACGCAACAGGGTGACCACATGGGCATCTCGGGAAGGCTGATGGCCGGCATACAGAGGCGAATAGAACTGTGTCGGCAGGTCGGCGCTGTCAAAGATGTCTTTTATGCCCACCGGTACGCCGGCCAGCAACCCTTGATGGCCCTCTTGCGCAAGCCCGTTGGCTTGAGCGCGCACACCCTGTGGGTCGAAAGCGGCGAAAGCCTGCACGCAGGGCTCATGCACGTCGATCCGCCGCAGGAAATGTTCGGCAACCCGGTTGCAGGACGTTTGACCACTGCGCACCGTATCACTGATACCGCTGGCATCCAGTTGGTTGAGCGGCGCATCGCGGTCATCGGCGTTTGCCAGGAGCGGCGAGGGACGGACGCTCATTTGGCGAACAACTGGTCGATATGCTTGAACGCCTTGAATTCCAGCGCGTTGCCACAGGGGTCGAACAGAAACATCGTCGCCTGCTCGCCCACCAGGCCCTTGAAGCGGATGCCGGGTTCGATCACGAAGCGTGTGCCCAGCGTTGTGAGGCGTTCGGCCAGGGACTCCCATTCCGTCATCGACAGCACCACACCAAAATGTGGAACCGGCACGTCATGGCCGTCCACCGCATTGGTGTGGGCGGATTCCTGGGTGGCGGTTTCAGGGTGTTGGTGGATGACCAGTTGATGGCCGAAGAAATTGAAATCCACCCAGTGCTCGCTTGAGCGGCCTTCTTCAAGGCCGAAAACCTGGCCGTAAAACCGCCGTGCAGCGTTTAGGTCATAGACCGGGATGGCCAGATGGAAAGGGGAGATACTCATGACGATCAGCCTCGGGGCAGGGGAGTCAGCTGATTCTAGTGGTGTTAATTTCGATTAAAAGACGATAATTTTTGCATCCAGCTCAAATAATATCGATCAATCGGAACCCTCATGCTGCGTGAACTGAAAACCTTTATCGCGGTGACCCGCTACGGCACTTTCGCTGCGGCCGGCATGCACATAGGCCTGACCCAGTCGGCGGTCAGTGCGCAAATGCGCAATCTGGAACAGGCGCTGGGGATCCGTTTGTTCGACCGTACCGGGCGCCAGGCGATTCTCAATGCGGCCGGACAGCGGGCATTGCCGATGGCGCGGGAGATGCTTGAGCTGTTCCAGCGCATGGCGGTCAGCGACGATGTCAGTGAGTTTCGTGGCGAATTGAAGATCGGCGCCGTGGCGACGGTGCAGACCGGATTGTTACCTCAGGCGTTGTTGCGCTTGCGGCAACAGGCGCCACTGCTCGAGGCGAAGCTGGTGCCCGGGGTCTCCCTTGACCTGTTGAGTCAGGTGGACACGGGCGAAGTCGACCTGGCACTGCTGATCAAGCCACCCTTCGATTTGCCCAAGGAGTTGTCGGTCCAGGTCGTGCGCAAGGAACCCTTTGTGCTGATCGTTCCGTCGAACCTTGAGGGCGACGATCCGTTGCAGTTGCTGGCTGACCATCCCCATGTCCGCTACGACCGTAATTCATTTGGTGGCCGGCTGGTGACACGGTTTCTGCGTGAGCAGCAGATCGAGGTGAAAGTGGCTCTGGAGCTGGACGAGCTGGAGGCCATCGTGAAAATGGTCGAATGTGGCTTGGGGGTGTCGTTGCTACCCCTGGCCGGGCTCTGGCTTGAGCGCAGCATGAAGGTCAGGGTTGTCGAGCTGGGTGAGCTGACGTTTTACCGGGAGATCGTGCTGTTGCAGCGTTACAGTCAGCGTACACAACCCATCCAGCAGTTGTTTGCAGGATGTCTGACGCCGATCGACCCCGATCAGTGCTGAAGTACTCATGAAAACAAAACACCCTGCGAAAGCGTAGCCCTCGCAGGGTGTGGGGGTGACCTTCTGATAAACCCGCCTCAATCGGCGGGTTTATTGTCAGAGCGTGAAGATCACTCTTCGATGCTGCCCATGGCGGTGGTGTTGAAGCCGCCGTCCACGTACATGATTTCACCGCTGATGCCGGACGCCAGGTCCGAGCACAGGAAGGCGCCGGCGTTGCCGACTTCGTCGATGGTGACGTTACGACGCAGCGGGGTTTGCGCTTCGTTGGCGGCCAGCATCTTGCGGAAGTTCTTGATGCCGGAAGCGGCCAGGGTGCGGATCGGGCCTGCCGATACGCAGTTGACGCGGGTGCCGTCCGGGCCCAGGGAGCCGGCCAGGTAACGTACGCCCGCTTCCAGGGAGGCCTTGGCCATGCCCATCACGTTGTAGTTCGGCATGGTGCGCTCGGCACCCAGGTACGACAGGGTCAGCAGGCTGCCGTTGCGGCCTTTCATCATTTCGCGGCCAGCCTTGGCCAGGGCCACGAAGCTGTAGGCGCTGATGTCGTGAGCAATGCGGAAGCCGTCACGGGTGGTGGCTTCGGTGAAGTCGCCGTCCAGTTGGTCGCCCGGGGCGAAGCCCACGGAGTGCACGATGCAGTCCAGGCCGTCCCACTTCTTGCTCAGTGCTTCGAAGACCTTGGCGATTTCTTCATCGCTGGCCACGTCACACGGGAAGCACAGCTCAGGGCTCGAGCCCCAGCCTTGTGCGAACTCTTCGACACGACCTTTCAGTTTGTCATTCTGATAAGTGAAGGCAAGCTCAGCGCCCTCGCGATGCATGGCGGCAGCGATGCCGGATGCGATGGACAGCTTGCTGGCGACACCGACGATCAGTACGCGCTTACCGGCGAGAAAACCCATGTGTTGCTCCTCTTTCAGATTATTCGGCTGTTGCTGGGGCCAGGAAAGCGGCCTCCAGCAACTGCTGGGTATAAGGATGTTGCGGTGCGGCAAAGATACCTTGCGCATCACCTTGTTCGACCACTTGGCCATGCTTGACCACCATCAGCTGGTGGCTCAGCGCTTTCACCACAGCCAGGTCATGGCTGATAAACAGATACGTCAGGTTGTACTTGCTTTGCAGTCTGCGCAGCAGTTCAACCACCTGGCGTTGCACGGTGCGGTCCAGAGCCGAGGTCGGCTCGTCCAGCAAAATCAACGCCGGTTTTAGCACTAAAGCCCGGGCAATGGCGATTCTTTGCCGTTGCCCGCCAGAAAATTCATGGGGGTAGCGGTGCCGGGTTTCCGGGTCCAGGCCTACCTCCTCAAGGGCTGCAATGATAGCCAGTTCCTGTTCGGCCTCCGTGCCGATCTTGTGTATCCGCAGGCCTTCACCGACGATCTGGCTCACGCACATCCGTGGGCTCAGGCTGCCGAAGGGGTCCTGGAAGACCACCTGCATTTCCCGCCGAAGCGGCCTTACCTGTTGCTGCGACAGGCAGTCTAGCTGCTTGCCTTCAAAGCGGATCACGCCTTTGCTGGCAATCAGGCGCAAAATCGCCAGGCCCAGCGTCGACTTGCCCGAACCACTTTCGCCGACGATGCCCAGGGTCTGGCCCTGGGGCAGGCTGAAGTTGATCCCGTCCACCGCCTTGACGTAATCGACGGTGCTGCGCAAAAAACCTTTCTTGATCGGGAACCAGACTTTCAGGTTCTCGACCTGCAGCAACGGCGGGCCTATTTCATTGGTCGCCGGGTTGCCGCTGGGCTCCGCTGCCAGCAGCTCCCGCGTGTACGGATGCTGCGGCGCGCGAAACAATTGTTCACACGATGCCTGTTCGACGATGCAACCGCGCTGCATGACACATACGCGATGCGCAATTCTTTGCACCAGGTTCAAATCGTGGCTGATCAGCAGCAGGGCCATGCCCAGGCGGGCCTGTAATTCCTTGAGCAGCTCGAGGATTTTCAGCTGAACGGTCACGTCCAGCGCGGTGGTTGGCTCGTCGGCGATCAACAGCTCCGGCTCGTTGGCCAGGGCCATGGCGATCATCACCCGTTGCCGTTGGCCGCCGGACAACTCGTGGGGCAGGGCCTTGAGCCGTTTATGCGGCTCGGGAATGCCCACCAGCTCCAGCAGCTCCAGGGTGCGCCGGGTTGCCACCTTGCCGGTCAGGCCTTTGTGAATGCCCAATACCTCGTTGATCTGCTTCTCGATCGAGTGCAGCGGGTTGAGCGAGGTCATGGGCTCCTGAAAGATCATCGCAATCCGGTTGCCGCGAATGTGCCGGATGGTTTTCTCTTTCAGGCTTAGCAGATCATGCCCGGCATACTGGATGGTGCCGCTGGGGTGGCTCGCCAGGGGATAGGGCAGCAGGCGCAGGATCGAGTGCGCCGTCACCGACTTGCCCGAGCCGCTTTCACCCACCAGTGCCAGGGTTTCCCCGCGCTTGATGTCGAAGCTGACGCCTTCGACCACCCGTTGTCGAGACTCACCGCTGGTGAACTCGACGCAGAGGTCGCGCACTTCGATCAGATTGTCCTGATTCATTTCACTTCCTCGGGTCGAAGGCATCGCGAGCGGACTCGCCGATAAACACCAGCAGACTCAACATCAGCGCCAGTACCGCAAAGGCGCTGATGCCGAGCCAGGGCGCCTGCAGGTTGGACTTGCCCTGGGCCACCAGCTCGCCCAGCGACGCGCTGCCGGCGGGCAGGCCGAAGCCGAGGAAGTCCAGCGCGGTCAAGGTGCCGATGGCGCCCGTGAGGATGAAGGGCATGAAGGTCATGGTCGAAACCATGGCGTTGGGCAGGATGTGCCGGAACATGATCGCGCCATTGCGCATGCCCAGCGCCCGGGCGGCGCGCACGTACTCCAGGTTGCGCCCGCGCAGGAATTCGGCGCGCACCACGTCCACCAGGCTCATCCAGGAAAACAGCAGCATGATGCCCAACAGCCACCAGAAGTTGGGTTGTACAAAGCTGGCGAGGATGATCAGCAGGTAGAGCACCGGCAGGCCCGACCAGATTTCCAGGAAACGCTGCCCGGCCAGGTCGACCCAGCCGCCATAGAAGCCCTGCAAGGCCCCGGCGATCACGCCGATGATCGAGCTCAGCAGGGTCAGTGTCAGGGCAAACAGTACCGAGACCCGGAACCCATAGATCACCCGCGCCAGCACATCGCGGCCCTGGTCGTCGGTGCCCAGCAGGTTGTCCGCCGAGGGCGGGCCAGGGGCCGGGACTTTCAGGTCGTAGTTGATGCTCTGATAGCTGAACGGGATCGGCGCCCACAGGGTCCAGGCGTCCTTGGCCTTGAGCAGCTCACGGATGTACGGGCTCTTGTAGTTGGCTTCCAGGGGGAATTCGCCACCGAAGGTGGTTTCCGGGTAGCGCTTGAGGGCCGGGAAGTACCACTGGCCGTCGTAATTCACGGCCAGCGGTTTGTCGTTGGCGATCAGTTCGGCGCCCAGGCTGGCGCCAAACAGGAACAGGAACAGCCACAGCGACCACCAGCCACGCTTGTTGGCCTTGAACAGCTCGAAACGTCGGCGATTGAGAGGGGAAAGGCGCATCTCAATGCTCCCGTGTTTCGAAGTCGATACGTGGATCGACCAGGGTGTAGGTTAGGTCGCCGATCAGTTTCACCACCAGCCCCAACAGGGTGAAGATGAACAGGGTGCCGAAGACCACCGGGTAGTCGCGGTTGATCGCCGCCTCGAAACTCATCAGGCCGAGGCCGTCGAGGGAGAAGATCACTTCCACGAGGAGGGAGCCGGTGAAGAAGATGCCGATAAAGGCCGAAGGAAAGCCCGCGATCACCAGCAGCATGGCATTGCGGAACACATGGCCATAGAGCACGCGGTGCCGGGTCAGGCCCTTGGCCTTGGCGGTGACCACGTACTGCTTGTTGATTTCGTCCAGGAAGCTGTTTTTGGTCAGCAGGGTCATGGTGGCGAAGTTACCGATCACCAGCGCGGTCACGGGCAGCGCCAGGTGCCAGAAGTAATCGAGGACCTTGCCGCCCAGGCTCAGCTCGTCGAAGTCATTCGAGGTCAGGCCGCGCAAGGGGAACCAGTCCAGGTAACTGCCGCCGGCAAACACCACGATCAGCAGGATCGCGAACAGGAATGCCGGGATCGCGTAGCCGACAATGATCGCCGAACTGGTCCAGATGTCGAAGTGGCTGCCATGCCGGGTGGCCTTGGCGATCCCCAGGGGGATCGACACCAGGTACATGATCAGGGTGCTCCACAGTCCGAGGGAGATCGACACCGGCAGCTTTTCCTTGATCAGGTCGATGACCTTGGCGTCGCGGAAGAAGCTGTCGCCGAAATCCAGGCGGGCGTAGTTCTTGATCATGATCCACAAGCGTTCCGGTGCCGACTTGTCGAAACCGTACATGTGTTCGATTTCCTTGATCAGCGCCGGGTCCAGGCCCTGGGCGCCCCGATAGCTGGAGCCCGCCACCGAGACTTCGGCGCCGCCACCGGCAATGCGGCTGGTGGCGCCCTCGAAGCCTTCGAGCTTGGCGATCATCTGCTCCACCGGGCCGCCGGGCGCTGCCTGGATGATCAAGAAGTTGATCAGCAGGATGCCGAACAGGGTCGGGATGATCAGCAACAGTCGCCGTAATATGTACGCCAGCATCTTATTGCTCCACGCCCGTTTGCTCTTTGCTCAGGACTTCAATCGCAGGTTTGGCGTCGGGTTTGATCCACCAGGTATTGATGCCCACATCATAGGTGGGCGGGACCTGCGGATGACCGATGTGATTCCAGTAGGCCACGCGCCAAGTCTTGATGTGCCAGTTGGGGATCACGTAATAGCCCCATTGCAGCACCCTGTCGAGCGCCCGGGCATGGGCCACCAGGCTGTTGCGCGAGTCGGCATTGATCAGCTCCTCGACCAACTGGTCGATGGCCGGGTCCCTGAGGCCGATGTAGTTGCGGCTACCGGGCTTGTCGGCGCTTTCCGATTTCCAGAACTCACGCTGTTCGTTACCCGGTGAACTGGATTGCGGGAAGCTGCCCACCACCATGTCGAAGTCCCGCGAGCGCACCCGATTGATGTATTGCGACACGTCGACCCGGCGAATCACCAGGTCGATCCCCAGGTCACTCAGGTTGCGCTTGAACGGCAGCAGCACCCGCTCGAACTCGGTCTGGGCCAGCAGGAACTCGATGGTCACCGGTTTACCGGTGGCATCGACCATCTTGTCGTCAACGATCCGCCAGCCGGCTTCCTGCAGCAACTGGTAGGCCTGGCGCTGTTGGGCACGGATCATCCCGCTGCCGTCACATACCGAATTCTGGAAGGCTTCGCTGAAGACCTGGTCGGGGATCTTGCCGCGCAACGGCTCGAGGATCGCCAGTTGTGCCGCGTCCGGCAGGCCGGTGGCGGCCATTTCCGAGTTCTCGAAGTAGCTGCGGGTGCGGGCGTAGGCACCGTTGAACAACTGCTTGTTGGTCCACTCGAAGTCCAGCAACAGGCTCAGGGCCTGGCGCACGCGCACATCCTGGAACACCGGACGACGCAAGTTGAAGATGAAACCTTGCATGCCGGTCGGGTTGCCGTTGGGGATCTGTTCCTTGATCAGCCGGCCTTCGGTGACCGCCGGGATGTTGTAGGCGTTGGCCCAGCTCTTTGCGGTCATCTCCAGCCAGTAGTCGAACTGCCCGGCCTTGAGGGCTTCCAGCGCCACGGTGTTGTCACGGTAATAGTCGGTGGTCATGACGTCGAAGTTGTAGAACCCCCGATTGATCGGCAGGTTCTTACCCCAGTAGTCCTTGACGCGCTCATAACGTACCGAGCGCCCGGCCTTGACCTCGCTGACCTTGTACGGGCCGCTGCCCAAGGGGATTTCCAGGTTGCCCTTGGAGAAGTCTCGGGTTTCCCACCAGTGCTTGGGCAGGACCGGAAGCTGGCCGAGAATCAGCGGCAGTTCGCGATTGTTGTTGTGTTTGAACCTGAACAGTACCCGCAGCGGGTCTTCGGCGATCACTTCTTGCACGTCGCCATAGTAGCCACGGTAGAGCGGGGCGCCGCTTTTCATCAGGGTCTGGAAGCTGAACACCACGTCGTCGGCACGCACCGGATGGCCATCATGAAAGCGGGCTTCGGGACGCAGGTAGAAACGCACCCAACTGTTGTCCGGGGCCTTTTCGATCTTGCCGGCGATCAGGCCGTATTCGGTGAAAGGCTCGTCCAGGCTCTGCCGGGCCAGGGTGTCGTAGATCAGGTCGATGTCGGTGGCCGCCACGCCTTTGCTGATGAAGGGGTTGAGGCTGTCGAAGCCGCCGAAGCCGGCCTGGCGGAAGGTGCCGCCCTTGGGCGCGTCCGGATTGACGTAATCGAAGTGCTTGAAGTTTGCCGGGTACTTCGGTGGCTCGTTGTACAGGGTCAGGGCATGTTGCGGGGCCGCGAGGGAAACGCTGCACATCCCGGCAAACAGCAGGCCCAGGAGGGTACGCAAAGGCATCATTGGGCTTTCTCCGAAGTCTTCAGCCACCACGCATTCAGCCCGAGGGTGTAGGGCGGCGTGGTGACGAAGGCGAACCGGTTGCGGTACGCCAGGCGATGATAATTGATATACCAGTTGGGGATCATGTAGTGCTGCCACAGCAGCACCCGGTCCAGCGCCTTGCCGGCCGCCAGTTGTTCGTCGCGCGACCTGGCCGCCAGCAGGTGCTCCAGCAGGTGGTCGATCACCGGGTTGGCCACGCCCGCGTAGTTCTTGCTGCCCTTGACCCCGACCTGACTGGAGTGGAAGTACTGCCACTGCTCGAGGCCCGGGCTCAGGGTCTGGTCGAGGGTCATGAGGATCATGTCGAAATCGAACTGGTCCAGGCGCTGTTTGTACTGGGCACGGTCCACCGTGCGCAGGTGGGCATCGACGCCGATGCTGGCCAGGTTTTCGGCGTAGGGCTGGAGGATGCGCTCCAGGTTCGGGTTGACCAGCAGAATCTCGAGGCGCAGCGGCTGGCCGGCGGCATTTTGCAAACGCTGGCCATTGAGTGTCCAGCCGGCCTCCGCGAGCAGGCCCAGGGCCTGGCGCAGGGTGTGCCGGGGGATGCCGCGGCCCTCGGTCTGCGGCAGGTTGAAGGGCACGGTGAACAACTTGGCGGGCAGTTGCTCGCGATAAGGCGAGAGCATCAGCCATTCGTGGCCGACCGGGAGTCCGGCGGCGGCGAACTCGCTGTTGGGGTAGTAGCTGGTGGCCCGTTTGTAGGCGCCGCTGAACAGCGTGCGGTTGGTCCATTCGAAGTCGAACATCAGGCCCAGGGCTTCACGCACCCTGGGGTCGGCGAAGGCCTCGCGCCGGGAGTTCATGAACAGGCCTTGAGTCTGGGTCGGAATCTGGTGGCTGATCTGTGCCTTGATCACGTCGCCACGGCGTACCGCCGGGAAGTTGTAGGCATTGGCCCAGTTCTTGGCCTGGTGCTCGATGTAGATATCGAACTCACCCGCCTTGAACGCTTCGAACGCTACAGCGCTGTCGCGGTAGAACTCGACTTCCATGCGGTCGTAGTTGTACTTGCCGCGATTGACCGGCAGGTCCTTGCCCCAGTAGTCCTTGACCCGCTCCAGCACCAGTCGGCGCCCCGGCTGGACCTGGGTAATGCGATAGGGCCCGCTGCCCAGGGGCGGCTCGAAGGTGGTGGCCTGGAAGTCGCGGCCTTTCCAGTAGTGTTGCGGCAGTACCGGCAACTCGCCCAGGCGCAGGATCAGCAGCGGGTTGCCCGCGCGCTTGAACACGAAGCGGATGCGCTGCGGGTTGAGGACGTCGACTCGCTGCACTTCCTGAAGGTTGGTGCGGTATCGCGGGTGGCCCTGCTTGAGCAGTAAACGGTAGGAGAACGCCACATCGTAGGCGGTGATTGGCTTGCCGTCATGGAAGCGCGCTTCGGGCCGCAGGTTGAATACCACCCAGCTGCGGTCTTCGCTGTATTCGACCGACTGGGCAATCAAGCCGTAGCTGGAGGCGGGTTCATCCCCCGAGGGGGCGTACTGGCCGGTGCCGACCATCAACGGCTCGTTCAGCTCGTTGATGCCGTATTGCAGGAAATTCGGCGTGGCGACCGGGCTGGTGCCCTTGAAGGTGTAGGGGTTGAGCGTGTCGAAGGTGCCAAACGCCATGACCCGCAAGGTGCCGCCCTTGGGCGCTTGCGGGTTGACCCAGTCGAAGTGGGTGAATCGGGTCGGGTACTTGAGTGTGCCGAACTGCGCATAACCATGGCTTTCGCTGATCGTGGCGCTGACCGGGGAGCTCAAGGCCAGACTGATCAGGAACAGGGGGAGGGAACGCTTCAAGTCAGAGATCCGATCCAGGCGGCTTGGGCTGTGTGGATCGTACAGTAACAGCTTGTATGCACAGGAAAAAGGTAGGGGTTAAAAGCGCTGTTGGCCGCGATTCGATACATCGACAGGCGTAGAGCCTGTGGCGAGGGAGCTTGCTCCCGCTGGGCCGCGTAGCGGCCCCAAAACCGGACAACCGACGGCGGCTAGCATAGGCTGCGAGCGCTTCGCACTCGAGCGGGAGCAAGCTCCCTCGCCACGAAACGATGCATCAGGGTCGGATCAATGCGGCTGGTAAACCGTCAGCATCTGCCCGGGCTTGAGGGCCTGGCCCACACGCGGGTTCCAGCGCTTGAGGTGCTGCATCTCGACGTTGAAGCGCTTGGCAACCATGTACAGCGAGTCGCCTTGCTTGACCTTGTACTGGGTCTGCTTCTTGGTATTGGCGGCGAGCACGGTGGTGGTCCGGCCGCTGCGTCGGGTGTCCTGCATGACCAGGGTCTGGCCGGCCTTGAGGTGCTTGCCGGTCAGGTTGTTCCAGCGTTGCAGGTCCTTGACCTCGACCTTGTTGGTCTTGGCGATGGACGACAGGCTGTCGCCGCGCTTGACCCGATAGCTGCGTTTGGCGCCTGCCAGTGCCGGGCCATCGGCCCCTTCGAACACCGGTTTGAACGAGCGTTTGCTGATCAGCTCCTCGGGTTTCATGGTCGACAGGCTGGCTGTCAGCAATTGCGCCTTGGACGTCGGCACCAGCAGGTGCTGGGGGCCGTCGATGGTGGTGCGTTGCTTGAAGGCCGGGTTGAGCTGGAACAGTTCGTCTTCGTCGATGTTGGCCACCGCGGCGACCTTGGACAGATCCATGCGCTGGTTGATTTCGACGACTTCGAAGTAGGGTTCGTTGGCGATCGGGTTGAGGTTCACGCCGTAGGCTTCTGGCGTCAGCACCACTTGCGACAGGGCCAGCAACTTGGGCACATAGGCCTGGGTTTCCGAAGGCAGCGTCAGGTTCCAGTAGTCGGTGGGCAGGCCGAGCCTTTCATTGCGCTCGATGGCCCGGCTGACGGTGCCTTCACCGGCGTTGTAGGCCGCCAGGGCCAGCAGCCAGTCGCCGTTGAACATGTCGTGCAGGCGGCTCAGGTAGTCGAGGGCCGCGGTCGTGGACGCGGTGATGTCACGACGACCGTCATAGAAGCGGGTTTGACGCAGGTTGAAGTAGCGCCCGGTGGACGGGATGAACTGCCACAGGCCCACGGCATGGGCGCGCGAATAGGCCATCGGGTTGTAGGAGCTTTCAATCACCGGCAGCAGGGCCAGTTCCAGTGGCATGTTGCGTTCATCGAGACGTTCGACGATGTAATGGATGTACAGGCTGCCGCGTTCGCCGGCGTTTTCCAGGACTGACGGGTTGCTGGCAAACCACAGGCGCTGTTGCTCGATGCGTGGGTTGACGCCCAGCCCGTCCTGCAACTGGTAACCCTGGCGCATGCGTTCCCAGACGTCCTGGGGAATCTCTGGCGTCGGCTTCTCGCTGAGCCAGACCGGCTTCTGCTTGGCGCGGACGGAAGCCAGGTGGGCCGCGTCGGTTTGCGGCACTTGACTGGTGCTTTGGCAGCCCGCCAGGGTGGCGGACACAGCCACCGCGATGGCTTGTGCCAGGCGGGTCAATGCGTCTGAGTTGATGGACTTACGAATAGATGACGACATTGGCTGGAAGTAAGTTCCGGGCAAAAATGTCGGGCGATTCTAGAAAGCGTACCGGGTGCGGTCAACCATTCAGAATTTTCCGACCTATGCCCGGCCTGTTTAGAACGTATCTTTCCAAGCCCTCAGAGCCGCAAAAACCTCACTCGGAGACCGGTTATTACGGCCGATCCGTTCGTCTATTTTTTCTTTAACAGATGTTTCTCCGGTACGCAGAAACGGGTTTGTCAGTTTTTCCAGGGCCAGGGTGGAGGGCAGGGACATGCGTCCGCCCTCGCGCAGTTGGGAGACTTTCTCGAAACGCTCGGCGATTGCGGCGTTGTCCGGTTCGACGGCGACGGCAAAGCGCAGGTTGCTCAGGGTGTACTCGTGGGTGCAATACACCAGGGTGTCTTCAGGCAGGGCCGCGAGCCGGCCGAGGGAGCGGTGCATCTGCTCTGGCGTGCCTTCGAACAAGCGTCCGCAGCCGGCGGCGAACAGGGTATCGCCACAGAACAGCAGGCCATGGTGGTAGTAGGCGATGTGGCCCAGGGTGTGGCCAGGTACCGCATACACATCGAACTCCCAGCCCAGTACGGTGACACGGTCGTTGTCGTGCAACGCCACATCCCGGGCCGGGATGTTTTCACTGGCCGGGCCGTAGACCGTGGCGCCCGTCGCTTTTTTCAACCGTTCGACGCCGCCGACGTGATCATGGTGGTGGTGAGTGATCAGAATATCGCTCAGGCGCCAGTCCGGATGCTCGGCCAGCCAGGCCTGCACCGGGGCGGCGTCGCCGGGATCGACCACGGCGCAGCACTGGCTGCGGTGGTCCTGTAACAACCAGATATAGTTGTCGGTAAAGGCGGGAAGAGCACTGATCTGTATCATCGCGGGATTCGCCAAGCGGTAAACATTAGCGCATCTTAGGGTCTGTTGACGTTGGGTGGCTAGCCGCGGGATACCGCCCATGGTTGCTCCCTGGGTTACAGACACTGGAATTCTTGGCGAGTTGGAGAATGCAATGACCGATAAAGCGTTCGCTCAGGCGGATCCGGACTGGTTGGCATTGATCAGCGCGGCCCGCGAGTGGTTGTCCGGTCCCCTCGGGCAATTTCTGCTGGATGAAGAGCGCCGGATGCTCGAAGACGAACTGGGGCGCTTTTTTGGCGGTTACCTGGTGCACTACGGTCCGTCGGCCGAAGCGCCGCCCACGGCACCCCAGGTGCAACGCAATGTCCGGCTTGGCGCACCACTGCCGGGTGTGGAGATCGTCTGCGAAGAGCAGGCCTGGCCCCTGAGTGAGCATGCCGCCGACGTGGTGGTGATGCAGCACGGGCTGGATTTCTGCCTGTCGCCCCATGGCTTGCTGCGCGAGGCAGCCAGTGCCGTGCGTCCCGGCGGGCACTTGTTGATTATCGGCATCAACCCCTGGAGCAGTTGGGGGCTACGCCATGTGTTTGCCCAGGACGCCCTGCGCAAGGCCCGTTGCATTTCGCCTTCGCGAGTTGCCGACTGGCTCAATCTGCTGGGTTTTGCGCTGGAGAAACGCCGCTTCGGGTGCTATCGTCCGCCGCTCGCATCCCCCGCCTGGCAAGCTCGCCTGGCCGGTTGGGAGCGCAGGGCCGGTGACTGGCAGTGGTCCGGTGGCGGCTTCTATTTATTGGTGGCGCGCAAGATCGTCGTCGGCTTGCGACCGGTTCGCCAGGTACGCCGCGAACCGATGGGCAAGTTGATTCCGTTGCCGATGGCCAAGGTCAATCGCCGCGACAGCAAGCCGTAACACTCTCTTTATTTTCCCGGCCGGGCTTGCCCGGCCTCAGGCGTTGTCGGTCCTCGATCGGCAAGCCGCAGACATTTTCTGGATAGATTGGCATGAGCGATAGCGTAGAACTCTTCACCGACGGCGCCTGCAAGGGCAACCCTGGACCTGGCGGCTGGGGCGCGCTGCTGGTGTGCAAGGGCGTTGAAAAGGAACTCTGGGGCGGCGAAGCCAACACCACCAACAACCGCATGGAGCTGATGGGAGCGATTCGCGGCCTGGAGGAGCTCAAGCGCTCCTGCGACGTGCTGCTGGTGACCGACTCGCAGTACGTGATGAAGGGCATCAACGAGTGGATGGTCAACTGGAAAAAGCGTGGCTGGAAAACCGCGGCCAAGGAGCCGGTGAAAAACGCCGACCTGTGGAAGCAACTCGACGAACAGGTCAACCGCCACAACGTGACCTGGAAGTGGGTGCGCGGTCACATCGGCCATCCTGGCAACGAACGCGCCGACCAGTTGGCCAACCGTGGCGTCGATGACGTGCGCGGCTACAAGCAGGACTGACGTTTACCTGATGCGCGGCGCCGCTGGTTGTTAAAAGCTGCGCAGCGCTTCGATCAGCCTCAGGCAGTGATTCAACCCCGGTGATACATCGCCGACGCGCTGGCTGAGGATGATCGGCGAGGTGGCGTTGCTTTCCAGGATCGCCGTGAAGCCAATGTCGTCGCGGTGCAGCAACTGCACCGAGGCCGGCACCAGGGTCACGCCGATCCCGGCACCTACCAGGCCGATGGCGGTCTGCAGTTCGTTGGTCCATTGCGCCACCTTGATGCTCACACCACAGGATTCGAACAACGCGATCACGTGGTCGGCATAGCTGGGCCGTGGATTGCCGGGGTAGAGCACAAAGGGTTCGTCGGCCAGTTCCGTGAGGCTGATGGGCCTGGCCAGTAGCGGATGGCCAGCGGGCAGGGCAGCGACCAACCGGTCCTCGCGCAACACGGTCTGGGTGATGGCCGGGTCATTGATGCGAATCCGCCCGAAACCGACGTCGATCCGACCCGCCTTCAGGGCCTGCACCTGTTGCAGGGTAGTCATTTCCGACAGCCCCAGTTCCAACTCCATGGCGTCATTGCTGCGCAGGCGACGGATCAGTTCCGGCAGCACGCCATACAGGGTCGAAGGCGCAAAGCCGATGCCCAGCCAGGTCTTCTCGCCCAGGCCGATGCGGCGGGTGTTGTCGCAGACCTTGTTCAGCTGTTCCAGCAGTGCCGTGGAGTGTTCAAGGAAAAACCGCCCGGCCTCGGTCAGGCGCAATGGCCGTCCACGCTCGAGCAGTATCACACCGAGTTCCTCTTCTAACTGCTGGATCTGCCGGCTCAGCGGCGGTTGGGCGATGTGCAGGCGTTCGGCGGCACGGGTGAAATTCAGGGTTTGCCCCAGTACCTGGAAATACCGCAGATGACGCAGTTCCATGGGCTCTCACTCGTCGAGGGTGGTGAATACCTTTAAGGTATCGATCCAGACCAATTCTATATTGGAACCCGGAAAAAAGCCGTACGAGAATCCATCCCAGAACTTCAAGAACCTGACGGGTATGGACATGCTTTCTTCTGCCATTGAATCGATCGAAACGATCATCGTCGATCTGCCAACCATCCGCCCGCACAAGCTGGCCATGCACACCATGCAGAACCAGACCCTGGTGATCATCCGCGTGCGCTGTGCCGATGGTATTGAAGGCATCGGTGAGTCGACCACCATCGGCGGCCTGGCCTACGGCAATGAAAGCCCGGACAGCATCAAGACCAACATCGACCGCCACTTCGCGCCGCTGTTGCTGGGCCAGGACGCGTGCAACATCAACGCGGCCATGCTGCGCCTGGACCGCAGCATTCGCGGTAATACCTTCGCCAGGTCCGGTATCGAAACCGCCTTGCTCGACGCCCAGGGCAAACGCCTGGGGCTGCCGGTCAGCGAATTGCTGGGTGGGCGGGTACGTGATTCGCTGCCGGTGGCCTGGACCCTGGCCAGCGGCGATACCGCCAAGGACATCGCCGAAGCCGAGCAGATGCTCGACCTGCGGCGCCACCGGATCTTCAAGTTGAAGATCGGGGCTGGCGAAGTCGACCGCGACCTGGCGCACGTGATTGCCATCAAGAAAGCCCTGGGCGACCGTGCCAGCGTGCGGGTCGACGTCAACCAGGCCTGGGACGAAGCGGTGGCGCTGCGTGCCTGCCGGATCCTGGGCGGCAACGGCATCGACCTGATCGAACAACCGATTTCCCGCAACAACCGTTCCGGCATGGCGCGCCTCAATGCCATCAGCCCGGCACCGATCATGGCGGACGAGTCGATCGAGTGTGTCGAGGATGCGTTCAACCTGGCCCGTGAAGGCGCGGCGTCGGTGTTCGCCCTGAAGATCGCCAAGAACGGCGGCCCGCGCGCGGTGTTGCGCACAGCGGCAATTGCCGAGGCGGCGGGGATCGGCCTGTACGGCGGCACCATGCTCGAAGGCGGGATCGGCACCCTGGCCTCGGCCCATGCCTTCCTGACCCTGAACAAGCTGGCGTGGGACACCGAGTTGTTCGGCCCGCTGTTGCTGACCGAGGACATCCTCAGCGAAGCGCCGGTGTACCGCGATTTCCACCTGCATGTTTCCAGGGCGCCTGGCCTTGGCCTGAACCTTGACGAGGAGCGCCTGGCGTTCTTCCGCCGCGACAAGACCTCCACTGCCATCCACACCGCCTGAGGAGTAGCCCATGTTGTTCCACGTAAAAATGACCGTGAACCTGCCGGTCGACATGAATCCCGAGCGGGCCACCCAGCTCAAGGCCGATGAAAAGGCCCTGGCCCAGCGCCTGCAGCAACAGGGCAAGTGGCGGCACCTGTGGCGTATCGCCGGGTTGTACGCCAACTACAGCGTGTTCGACGTCGACAGCGTGCAGGAACTGCACGACCTGCTGATGCAATTGCCGCTGTATCCCTACATGGCTATCGAAGTGAACGCGATGTGCAGGCATCCTTCCTCTATTCATGAGGATGATCGCTGATTCGTTGTTTGCCTGTTCTGTACTCTAATAAATACAAGATGAGGATTAATCATGAACGTCAGAATTTCCCACACTGCCAGCGCCCAGAAGTTCCTCGAAGACGCCAGCGGCCTGCTCAACGACCAGGGCAATCCACGGGCCAAGGCGTTGATCTACCGCATCCTGCGCGATTCGGTGAACATCATTGAAGACCTGCAGGTGACCCCGCAAGAGTTCTGGAAAGCCGTCAACTACCTCAACGAACTGGGCGCGCGCCAGGAAGCCGGCCTGCTGGTTGCAGGCCTTGGCCTGGAACACTACCTGGACCTGTTGATGGACGCTGAAGACGAGCAGGCCGGCAAGGCCGGCGGCACCCCGCGCACCATCGAAGGCCCGCTGTACGTGGCCGGCGCGCCGTTGGCCGAAGGTTTCGCGCGACTGGACGACGGGGTCGATCCGGGGGTGGTGCTGTTCATGCAAGGCCAGGTCAAGAACACCGATGGCACGCCGTTGGCCGGCGCCGTGGTGGATGTCTGGCACGCCAACACCGGCGGCACCTACTCGTACTTCGATGGCAGCCAGTCGGAATTCAACCTGCGTCGCCGGATCGTCACCGATGCCGAAGGCCGCTATCGCTTCCAGAGCATCGTGCCGTCGGGTTATGGCTGCCCGCCGGACGGTCCGACCCAGCAACTGCTCGATCAACTGGGCCGTCATGGCCAGCGCCCGGCGCACATTCACTTCTTCATCTCGGCGGACGATCATCGCCACCTGACCACCCAGATCAACCTGGACGGTGACCAGTACCTGCACGATGACTTCGCCTACGCCACCCGTGACGAACTGATCGCCAGGATCACCTTCAGCGACGATCAGCAGCGTGCGGCCGAGCATGGCGTCAGCGGGCGTTTCGCCGAGATCGACTTCGATTTCACCCTGCAGTCGACGGCACAGCCGCAAGAACAACAGCGCAGCGAGCGGGTTCGCGCACTGGAGGCCTGAAGTCGCTGAGGTCCTGGCCACGAGATAACCCACCGTTTATCTCGTGGTTTTGCGCTATGCGGTGACACGCATAGAATGTTCGGGCCCGATGTACTGGGCGGGCGCCACTCGCGACCCGCCACAGCCTATAAAAACAATGAGAGTGACCGGTTATGCAAGCGCATCTATTGAGTGAGCGCAGCAGCGTGTTTGTCCAGGCCGACCCCTACGCGGTGTCGGGCTATGTCAATCAGCACGTGGGCAGCCATTGCATCCGCCTGCCCCGCAGTGGCAGCCCGCAGGCCAGTCTCAATCACAGCAAATTCGCCAGCCTGGACCTGTGCCGTATCAGTTACGGTGGCAGCGTGCGGGTGACCTCGCCGGCGCTAGAAACCATTTTTCACCTGCAAGTGCTGCTCAAGGGCCATTGCCTGTGGCGCGGCCATCGCCAGGAACACTACTTTGCCCCCGGGGAACTGCTGCTGATCAACCCGGACGATCCGGTAGACCTGACGTACTCCGACGATTGCGAAAAATTCATCCTGAAAATGCCCGCCAGCCTGCTGGAGTCGGTCTGCCAGGAGCAACGCTGGATTCACCCGGGGCAGGGCGTGCGGTTCCTGGAGAATCGCTACCAGCTGGACGAGCTTGAAGGTTTCGTCAATTTGCTGGGCATGGTCTGTCAGGAGGCCGAGGCGGCCGAGAGCATGCCGCGGGTCCAGGAGCATTACGCGCACATCATCGTGAGCAAGATGCTCAGCCTGATGAAAACCAACGTCAGCCGCGCCGGCCTGGGTTCGCAGTCGGCCAGTTTCGAGCGGATTGCCGATTATATCGAGCGTAACCTCAAGCAGGACATCTGCAGCGAGGAACTGGCTCGCCAGGCGCAGATGAGCCTGCGCTCGCTGTACGGCCTGTTCGAGCGCAACGCCGCCACCACGCCGAAAAACTACATCCGTCAGAAGAAGCTCGAGCGGGTCCAGGCTTGCCTCAGCGACCCGACCTGCACCGTGCGCAACGTCACTGAACTGGCCATGGATTATGGCTTCCTGCACCTGGGGCGGTTCTCCGACAGCTACCGCAAGCAGTTCGGCGAACTGCCCTCCGACACCCTCAAGCGCCGACATTGATCGCGTCCTCGTTGATTGATCGTTCCCACGCAGGGAGCAAGGGAACGATCGGCCCGGCACCCGCCACTTCATTCGCGCGCCTTGCACAAAACGGATAACGATCTGCACCCAGCGGATATTGCCGTGCCGCCACCCGCCCTAGCATGAGCCTGCCTGAATAAAAACAATGGAGGCGGCGGCCATGTCCCTGCGACCCGAATACCTTCACTCCCTGCTCGAAGACGACAAAGAACAGGGCCTCTTCCGCTGCAAGCGGGAGATGTTTACCGACCCGCGTTTGTTCGATCTCGAGATGCAGCACATCTTCGAAGGCAACTGGCTGTACCTCGCCCACGAGAGCCAGATTCCGAACAAAAACGATTTTTACACCACCACCATGGGCCGCCAGTCGATCTTCATCGCGCGCAACAAGGACGGCGAGCTCAATGCCTTCATCAACGCCTGCAGTCACCGCGGTGCGATGCTGTGCCGACACAAGACCGGCAACAAATCTTCCTATACCTGCCCATTCCACGGCTGGACGTTCAACAACTCCGGCAAACTGCTCAAGGTCAAGGACCCGGCTGCGGCGGGTTATCCGGCCAGCTTCAACTGCGAGGGCTCCCACGACCTGACCAAGGTGGCACGCTTCGAGTCCTATCGCGGCTTCCTGTTCGGCAGCCTCAAGGCCGACGTGGTGCCGTTGGTCGAGCACCTGGGTGAATCGGCGAAGATCATCGACATGATCGTCGACCAGTCCGCCGATGGCCTGGAAGTGCTGCGCGGCTCCAGCAGCTACATCTACGAAGGCAACTGGAAACTCACCGCTGAAAATGGCGCCGACGGCTACCACGTCAGCTCCGTGCACTGGAACTATGCCGCCACCCAGAACCAGCGCAAGCAGCGCGAATGCGGTGACGAGAACCCGACCATGAGCGCCGGCACCTGGGCCAAGCAGGGCGGTGGTTTCTACTCCTTCGACAAGGGCCACATGCTGCTCTGGACCCGTTGGTCCAACCCCGAGGACCGTCCGTTGTACGAGCGCCGCGACGAACTGGCCAAGGACTTCGGCCAGGCTCGCGCCGACTGGATGATCGAGAACTCGCGCAATCTGTGCCTGTACCCCAACGTGTACCTGATGGACCAGTTCAGCTCGCAGATCCGCATTGCCCGGCCGATCTCGGTCAACCGCACCGAGATCACCATCTACTGCATCGCCCCCAAGGGTGAAAGCGACGCGGCGCGTGCGAGCCGGATTCGTCAGTATGAAGACTTCTTCAACGTCAGCGGCATGGCCACCCCGGACGACCTGGAAGAGTTCCGCTCCTGCCAGATGGGTTATCAGGGCAGTGCCAGCGCCTGGAACGATATGTCCCGTGGCGCCGAGCACTGGATCGAGGGTGCCGACGAGGCGGCCAGGGAAATCGACCTGCACCCGCTGCTCAGTGGCGTACGCACCGAAGACGAGGGCCTGTTCGTGCTGCAACACAAGTATTGGCAGGCAACCATGCTCAAGGCCTTGAGCGAAGAGCAGTCGGCGCTGATCAAGGTGGAGGAACTGGCATGAACATGACCTACGACGCCGTGCGCGATTTTCTCTACCGCGAAGCGCGCTACCTCGACGACAAGGACTGGGACAACTGGCTGGAGCTGTATGCCGCCGACGCCAGCTTCTGGATGCCGTCCTGGGACGATAACGACGAGTTGACCTGCGATCCGCAGCGGGAAATCTCGCTGATCTGGTACGGCAACCGCATGGGGCTTGAAGACCGGATCTTCCGGATCAAGACCGAGCGTTCCAGTGCCAGCGTGCCGGACACCCGCACCTCACACAACATCAGCAACATCGAGCTGCTCGAACAGGCCGACGGCCTGTGCAAGGTGCGCTTCAACTGGCACACCCTGAGTTTTCGCTACAAGACCGTCGACAGCTACTTCGGCAGCAGCTTCTACACCCTCGACGTGCGCGGCGACAGCCCGCTGATCAAGGCCAAGAAAGTGATCCTGAAGAACGACTACGTTCGCCAGGTCATCGATGTCTACCATTTGTGAGGCGCTCGCCATGGCTCATTCCATTGCACTGAATTTTGAAGACGGCGTCACCCGTTTCGTTGACGCCAATCCCGGTGAGACCGTGGCCGATGCGGCGTACCGCCAGGGCATCAACATCCCCCTGGATTGCCGCGACGGCGCGTGCGGCACCTGCAAATGCTTTGCCGAAGCCGGCCGTTACGAGTTGGGCGAGGAGTACATCGAGGACGCCCTGAGTAGCGACGAAGCTGACGCCGGCTTTGTGCTGACCTGCCAGATGCGCGCCCTCAGCGATTGCGTGGTTCGGGTGCCGGCGTCTTCGGACGTGTGCCGGACCCAGCAGGCCAGCTACAGTGCGGCGATCAGCCAGGTGCGCCAGTTGTCGGACAGCACCATCGCGCTGTCGATCAAGGGCGAGGCCTTGAGCAAGCTGGCCTTTCTGCCGGGGCAGTACGTCAACCTGGGCATTCCCGGCAGTGAGCAGACTCGCGCCTACTCGTTCAGCTCGTTGCAGCGTGACGGCGAGGTCAGCTTCCTGATCCGCAACGTCCCCGGCGGCCTGATGAGCAGTTTCCTCACCGGTATCGCCAAGGCGGGCGACAGCATGAGCCTGGCGGGACCCTTGGGCAGCTTTTACCTGCGGGACATTCAGCGCCCCTTGCTGCTGCTGGCTGGCGGTACCGGGCTGGCGCCGTTCACCGCGATGCTGGAGAAAATCGCCGACCAGGGCAGCGAGCATCCTTTGCACCTGATCTATGGCGTGACCAACGACTTCGACTTGGTGGAACTGGACCGCTTGCAAGGTTTTGCAGCGCGGATACCCAACTTCAGCTTCAGTGCCTGCGTGGCCAACCCGCAGAGCGTCCACCCGCTCAAGGGTTATGTGACCCAGCACATCGAGCCCCGCCATTTGAACGACGGCGATGTCGACGTCTACCTCTGCGGCCCGCCGCCGATGGTCGAGGCGGTCAGCCAGTACATCCGTGAGCAGGGCATTGCACCGAAAAACTTCTACTACGAAAAATTCGCCGCCAGCGCGGCGTAGGCACAGGAGATCGGCATGAACAGGTTTCACGAAAAAGTCGCGCTGATCACCGGTGCAGCCCAAGGCATCGGGCGCCGGGTTGCCGAACGCATGGCGGCCGAGGGGGCGCGGCTGGTGCTGGTCGACCGTTCCGAGCTGGTGTTCGAGCTGCAAGAACAACTGGGCCAGCACCATGAAGTGCTGACCCTCACCGCCGACCTCGAGCAGTTCGCCGAGTGCAACCGGGTGATGCAGGCGACCATCGAGCGTTTCGGCCGTCTGGACATCCTGGTCAACAACGTTGGCGGGACCATTTGGGCCAAGCCGTTCGAACACTATGAAGCGCAGCAGATCGAAGCCGAAGTCCGCCGCTCGCTGTTTCCCACGCTGTGGTGTTGCCATGCCGCGCTGCCATACATGCTGGAGCAGGGCAGCGGTGCCATCGTCAATGTCTCCTCGATTGCTACCCGCAGCATCAACCGCGTGCCGTATGGCGCGGCCAAGGGCGGGGTCAATGCGCTGACGGCGTGCCTGGCCTTCGAAACCGCTGAGCGCGGCGTGCGGGTCAACGCCACGGCGCCCGGCGGCACCGAAGCACCCCCCCGGCGGATTCCGCGCAATAGCGCCGAGCAGAGCCCGCAGGAGAAAGTCTGGTACCAGCAGATTGTCGACCAGACCGTCGATAGCACGCTGATGAAGCGCTACGGCACCATCGATGAGCAAGTCGGGGCGATCCTGTTCCTGGCCTCGGACGACGCAGCCTACATCACCGGGCTGGTGATGCCGGTCGGCGGCGGCGACCAGGGTTGAGCCGACGGGGGATACCTGACACATGCCCGGTGGCGAGCGAGCTTGCTCGCGCTGGGGTACGAAGCGCCCCCGACAGGACGGTTGCAGGGTTTCAGATAGAGCCCGGTGACCGGTTTTGGGGCTGCCATGCAGCCCAGCGTGAGCAAGCTCACTCGCCACGGGGCGGCGTTCACGTCAGGTTTAACGGCCTGTGTTGAGATCGCCGCCGAATGCAAAACGGCACGGGGATGCCTGACACATGCCCTGTGGCGAGCGAGCTTGC
>NZ_JBYTBK010000004.1:57789-78419 GCF_058789115.1 Pseudomonas sp. FW300-N1A1
CGGTGACTGGTTTTAGGGCTGCCATGCAGCCCAGCGTGAGCAAGCTCACTCGCCACGGGGCGGCGTTCACGTCAGGTTTAACGGCCTGTGTTGAGATCGCCGCCGAATGCAAAACGGCACGGGGATGCCTGACACATGCCCTGTGGCGAGCGAGCTTGCTCGCGCTGGGGTGCGAAGCGCCCCCCGACAGGGCGATTGCGGGGATTCAGATAGAACCCGGTGACCGCTTTGGGACTGCCATGCAGCCCAGCGTGAGCAAGCTCACTCGCCACAGGGCGGCGTTCACGTCAGGTTTAGCGGCCTGTGTTAAGATCGCGCCCCTATGCAAAATGGCACGAAGAGGGGTTGAAAGAAGATGGCTCAGAGGATGGTGGTGCTCGACACCGAAACCACCGGCATGCCGGTGACCGACGGCCACCGGATCATCGAGATCGGTTGCGTCGAGTTGATCGGTCGACGCCTGACGGGCCGGCATTTCCACGTTTACCTGCAGCCAGACCGGGAAAGTGACGAGGGCGCAATTGGCGTCCACGGCATCACCAACGAGTTCCTGGTGGGCAAGCCGCGTTTCGCTGAAGTGGCCGATGAATTCTTCGAGTTCATCAAGGGCGCGCAGCTGATCATCCATAACGCGGCGTTCGACGTTGGCTTCATCAACAACGAATTCGCACTGATGGGCCAGCAGGATCGGGCGGACATCACCCAGCACTGCTCGATCCTCGACACCCTGATGATGGCCCGTGAGCGTCACCCGGGGCAGCGCAACAGCCTCGACGCCTTGTGCAAACGCTATGGCGTCGACAACTCCGGTCGTGAACTGCACGGCGCCTTGCTCGACTCCGAGATCCTCGCCGACGTTTACCTGACCATGACCGGCGGCCAGACCAGCCTGTCCCTGGCCGGCAACGCGTCTGACGGCAATGGCTCCGGTGAAGGCTCGGGCAGCCAGGCCAGTGAAATCCGTCGCCTGCCGGCCGATCGCACGCCGGCGCGGATCATTCGCGCCAGCGAAGCGGAACTGGCCGAGCATGAGGCGCGCCTGGCAATCATCGCCAAGTCCGCCGGTGCGCCCGCGCTGTGGACCCAACTGGCCGAGGCCAAGGCGCAGGGCTAACCAGCAGACGGTGAATCGAGCGGTTTTTGTGGCGAGGGAGCTTGCTCCCGCCGGCCGGTCCGCGCTCGGGCGAAGCGGTCGTAATCCGGCAATTGCGTTCCATCCGAGCCCCCGCGGTGGCTGATTTCAGGGGCACTTCGCACCCCGGCGGGAGCAAGCTTGCTCGCCACAGTGTGGCGGTTGCCCTGTTTCGGAGCATTCACTCGCCACATCAGCCTCGACCCTCTACCCTGAGTGTATTGGCAGCCCATGGCCTGCCGCCTCAGGACGCTGAGCCCCCATGTATAAAGACTTGAAGTTTCCCATCCTGATTGTCCACCGCGACATCAAGGCCGATACGGTTGCCGGTGACCGCGTGCGCGGCATCGCCAGGGAGCTGGAACAGGAAGGTTTCAGCATCTTCTCGGCCGTCGATTACGCCGAAGGGCGCCTGGTTGCCTCCACCCACCATGGCCTGGCGTGCATGCTGATCGCCGCCGAAGGTGCCGGGGAAAATACCCACCTGCTGCAGAACATGGTCGAGCTGATTCGCCTGGCCCGCCTGCGCGCGCCCCATCTGCCGATCTTTGCCCTGGGCGAGCAGGTCACGCTGGAAAACGCCCCGGCCGATGCCATGAGCGAACTGAACCAGTTGCGCGGCATTCTCTACCTGTTCGAAGACACCGTACCGTTTCTCGCGCGCCAGGTGGCGCGGGCGGCGCGCAACTACCTTGATGGCCTGTTGCCGCCATTTTTCAAGGCGCTGGTGCAACACACCGCCGACTCCAACTATTCCTGGCATACCCCGGGGCACGGTGGCGGCGTGGCCTATCACAAGAGCCCGGTGGGGCAGGCGTTTCACCAGTTCTTTGGCGAGAACACCTTGCGCTCGGACTTGTCGGTGTCGGTGCCCGAGCTCGGCTCACTGCTGGACCACACTGGGCCGCTGGCGGAAGCGGAAGCCCGTGCGGCACGCAATTTCGGCGCTGATCATACGTTTTTCGTGATCAATGGCACCTCGACCGCCAACAAGATCGTCTGGCAGGCGATGGTGGCCCGGGACGACCTGGTGCTGGTGGACCGCAACTGCCACAAGTCCGTGCTGCATTCGATCATCATGACCGGGGCGATTCCCCTGTACCTGTGCCCGGAACGCAATGAACTGGGGATCATCGGGCCGATCCCCTTGAGCGAGTTCAGTCCCGAGTCGATCCAGGCCAAGATCGATGCCAGCCCGCTGACCCAGGGCCGTCCCGCGAAAGTGAAACTGGCGGTGGTCACCAACTCGACCTACGACGGCCTCTGCTACAACGCCGAACTGATCAAGCAAACCCTGGGCAACAGTGTCGAGGTCCTGCACTTCGACGAAGCCTGGTACGCCTATGCGGCCTTTCACGAGTTCTTCGCCGGGCGTTACGGCATGGGCACCTCGCGCTCGGCCGACAGCCCGCTGGTGTTCACCACCCATTCCACCCACAAACTGCTGGCGGCCTTCAGCCAGGCGTCGATGATTCATGTGCAGGACGGTGGTGCGCGGCAACTGGACCGCGACCGCTTCAATGAAGCCTTCATGATGCACATCTCCACGTCGCCGCAGTACAGCATCATTGCCTCGCTGGACGTGGCGTCGGCGATGATGGAAGGCCCGGCGGGGCGTTCGCTGCTGCAGGAAATGTTCGACGAAGCCCTGAGTTTTCGCCGTGCGCTGGCCAATCTGCGGCAGCACATCGCCGCCGACGACTGGTGGTTCTCGATCTGGCAGCCACCGTTGGTGGAAGGCATCGACCAGGTGAGCACCGCCGACTGGCTGTTGGGGCCTGAAGCCGACTGGCACGGTTTTGGCGACATCGCCGAAGATTACGTGTTGCTGGACCCGATCAAGGTGACCCTGGTCATGCCGGGCCTGACCGCGGGTGGCGCACTGAGCGAGCGCGGGATACCAGCCGCGGTGGTCAGCAAGTTCCTCTGGGAGCGCGGGCTGGTGGTGGAGAAGACCGGCCTGTATTCGTTCCTGGTGCTGTTTTCCATGGGCATCACCAAGGGCAAATGGAGTACCTTGCTCACCGAACTGCTGGAGTTCAAGCGCAGCTACGACGCCAACATCAGCCTGGCCACCTGCCTGCCCTGTGTGGCGCAACGCGACCTGGCCCGTTATCAGGGCATGGGCCTGCGGGATTTGTGCGATCAACTGCATGCCTGCTATCGCAGCAATGCCACGGCCAAGCACCTCAAGCGCATGTACACCGTGTTGCCCGAGATCGCCCTGAAACCGGCCGACGCCTATGACCAACTGGTGCGTGGCGAGGTCGAGGCGGTATCCATCGATCACTTGCAGGGGCGGATCGCGGCGGTGATGCTGGTGCCATACCCGCCGGGTATTCCGTTGATCATGCCCGGGGAGCGGTTCACCGAAGCGACCCGCTCGATCATCGATTACCTGGCATTTGCCCGCACGTTCGATAGCAGTTTCCCGGGGTTTGTTGCCGATGTGCACGGCCTGCAACATGAAGACGAGGGCAATGGACGGCAGTACACCGTCGATTGCATCAAGATTTGAGGACGTTTCCCAGTATGCAGCCGGTGATCAATCCCAAGTACCCGGGCCTGGCCGTGCGTGTCGCCGACGAAGGTTTTGCCGAGTACGTCTGGTGCAGTGACTTCAGCTTTGAAGTCAGGGCCTATGCCGCCGCGCGGATCGACACGCCGGTGAGCGAGTGGCCGTTGCAGCCCATTACGCCTTATCGCAAATGCTACGGTATCGACCCCGAGGAGTTCGCCAGCTACCGCGATGGGGTGGACAGCGCGATTTTCATGGCCTTCCTGGATGATTTTCCGGTGGGGCACATCGTGGTCAGCACCAACTGGAACGGTTTTGCCCACATCGACGAGCTGGCGGTGCACGCTCCAGCGCGGCGTCACGGGGTGGCCAAGGCACTGCTGGACGTTGCGCAGTTCTGGAGCCGCAAGAAGAAGCTGCCGGGCATCATGCTGGAAACCCAGAACAACAACCTGGGCGCCTGTCGGCTCTATGAGCGCTGCGGCTACGTGATCGGCGGCATCGACCACCTGCGTTATCGCGGGATCGACCCGCAGACGGCCGAAGTGGCCTTGTTCTGGTACCGGGTCTTTGACAACCCGCTGGAACACCCGGTCAAGTCGCCAACATCGCCTGTGCTTGTGCCTTGAGGATGTCGAGCAAGGCTTCGACCGTTGGCGTTGGTGCAACGTTGTTCAGGGTCAAAGCGTAGAGGTTGATCGGCACGGCCGGTGACACTGGGCAGACGTCCAGGCCGCCAGCTCTGGCGCCGATGGCGGTAAAGGGGTCGACAACGGCCAGGCCTTCGCCGGCCTCGACCATGCTGCGCATCATCTGGTGCGTCTGCACCCGGGTATGGACGACCGGGGCCGGACGCAATGCCTGCAACTTGCTCTCGAACAGCACGCTGAGCGGATCGTGGCCTTCCAGCCCGACCATCGACTGGCCAGCCAGGTCTTGCACGCCGATGTATTTCTGCCGGGGTTGCAGCCAGCCGTGAGGCGCCAGGAGTTGCAGCTTGCCCTGGGCAATGACCTGGCACTGAATGTCCTCGTGCTCGGGATCATGCAGGCTCAGCCCCAGATCGCTTTCACGCAGCAGCAGGCTTTTGACGATCTCGCGAGTGGGCAGGCATAGCAGCGAGCAGGGCACATCCGGGAAGCGCCGCCGCAAGCTTGCAATGCCTTGGGGTAGCAACTGCTGGGCCAGGGGCGGCGTGCCAATGACCCGCAGGGGAGGGGCCTGATACTGCTTGAGGCTGTCGGCCAGGCGTTGCACCGGTTCCAGTGCTTCGTAGACGTGGGCAATCTGAACCTGCAACTCACGGGCTTCGCGGGTCGCCTGCAAACGTCCGCGCACGCTGGCAAACAGCATGAAACCCAGTTGCCCCTCGGTCTCGCGCAACAGGGCTTCGACATCGGCCACCGGCAGTTGCAGCATCTCGGCGGCGGTGCCCAGATGGCCGGTTTGCAGGAGCGCCTGGATTACTTCGATATGACGTAAACGCATGCGTGAAGTCCATGTTCAGCAGGTGAAGGATTCATTGGCTGAATCCTAACCCAAGTCCGTGCCTGTGACTTCAGCGGATAAAGGCGGGTTATGACGCAACGCGGGGCTCAGGTTCACGGATGAGGGTGACATTGCTCTGCACCAGCAGAAATTCATTGTCATCGAGCTTGTTGACCCGGTCGCCAATGGCCAGCTTGTAAGTGGTCACGGGCGCAGCGCCTTCGATGCCCTCTGCCGACGGGGTGGATTCCTGGAACTCATGCACGGAATAGACACGGCCTTGCGCGTCTCTTGCATGGAATTGTCCGACGAGTACTGCTGCCATCTGCTTAGAACCTCTGGAGATAAGTCACTCAATTTGCGGCTCTATAGACCGTCGATAAGCGGTGTAAGTTTTCCCGTGGGAAAAAAAATAATGTTTTGCCCTGAATACATGACATGGGGTCGTTGCAGGGCGGCTGGATCATCTATAACTACAGGCTCCTTTAGCCAGATAGTCGGGAGCCTCCCATGAGCAAGGTCTATACGGTTGCTGTCCTGGTGGGCAGCTTGAGAAAACAGTCGATCAACCGCAAGGTTGCCCAGGCGCTGATCGAGCTGGCGCCGGCAAACCTTCAGATGAAGATCGTCGAGATTGGCGATCTGCCGCTCTACAACGAAGACATCGACGTTACCCCGCCGGCAGCCTACAGTACTTTCCGCGATCAAGTCAGTGCTTGCGATGCGGTATTGTTTGTTACCCCGGAGTACAACCGCTCGGTGCCGGCACCGCTGAAGAATGCCATCGACGTCGGCTCCAGGCCTTACGGCAAGAGCGCTTGGGGCGGAAAACCGGGCGCGGTGATCAGTGCGTCACCCGGCGCTATCGGCGGTTTCGGTGCCAACCACCATCTGCGCCAGTCCATGGTGTTCCTCAACGTGCCGTGCATGCAGCAGCCGGAGGCCTACCTGAGCAACGCCGGTTCGGCCTTCGACGAATCGGGCAAGCTGTCGGAGAAACTCCAGCCGTTCTTGCAGAGTTTCATCAATGCCTACGGCGAGTGGGTCGAGCAACATAAAAAGGCCTGACCCTGGTAGTCATGCTGTTCAGTCAAGAACCGTTTGAAGCAAGTGAGAGACCCGTGGCGAGCGAGCTTGCTCGCGCTGGTGCGCGAAGCGCTCCCAACAAAGCGGCTGCGGTCTTTCAGAGCGAACTCGGCGAAAGCTGTTGGGGCTGCTGTGCAGCCCAGCGCGAGCAAGCTCGCTCGCCACGGGGGATGTATTGAGCAACCCTATCCTTGACTGAACGGCATTAATGACCCTGGTCGTGCCAATGCGTGCGTTGGCAGGCGCTGGCCAATCGGCGGTCGCTGCAACGGATGCTTTACCTTATATTCGGAATTCCATATATTTGCGCCTTCTATGTTCAGGCGTTGATAGCCCATGTCCGAAACCGCCAATCCCGTCGACGTGTTCAAGGCCTTGGCCGATGACACCCGTGCGCGTATCGCCTTGTTGATCTGCGCCGAGGGTGAACTGTGCGTCTGTGAGCTGACGGCGGCACTGGACCTGAGCCAGCCGAAAATTTCCCGTCACCTGGCGCAATTGCGCAGTAGCGGTTTGCTTGCCGACCGCCGTCAGGGGCAGTGGGTGTATTACCGCGCGCACCCACAACTGGCGCCCTGGGTCACCGCACTCCTGCAAGGTGCCCTGGCAGCCCACGGGCATTGGCTCGCCGCCGACATCACGCGCCTGCAGGCGATGGCAGGCCGTCCGGTGCGCTGCTGCTGATCTCCCCCTCATTATTCCTGTCTCCTCGTGTTGAAGGCTGTTGCGCATGCTGATCGCATCATTGATTTTCCTGCTGACCATTACCCTGGTGATCTGGCAACCCAAAGGCCTGGGTGTCGGCTGGAGCGCCGTCTTTGGCGCGGTGCTGGCGCTGCTCAGCGGGGTGGTCCATGTCAGTGATATCCCGCTGGTGTGGGAAATTATCTGGAACGCCACCGGTACCTTTGTCGCGCTGATCATCATCAGCCTGTTGCTCGATGAAGCCGGGCTCTTTGCCTGGGCGGCCCTGCATGTGGCGCGCTGGGGGCATGGCAGCGGGCGCAAGCTGTTCGCTTACATGGTGTTGCTCGGGGCGCTGGTCTCGGCGCTGTTCGCCAATGATGGCGCGGCATTGATCCTCACTCCGATCGTGATGTCGATGCTGCTGGCCCTGCGGTTTTCCCCGGTGGCTACCTTGGCGTTTGTCATGGGCGCCGGCTTCATTGCCGATACCGCGAGCCTGCCGCTGGTGGTGTCGAACCTGGTGAACATTGTCTCCGCGGACTTCTTCCACATCGGTTTCAACCGTTATGCGGCGGTGATGGTGCCGGTCAACCTGGTGGCGGTCGCGGCGACCCTGGCGGTGTTGCTGTGGTTCTTCCGGCGCGACATTCCGGCCCGTTACGACCCGCACCAGCTGGACGAGCCGAAGACGGCGATCCACGACAAGGCCACGTTCTTTGCCGGTTGGGGGGTGTTGGCGATTCTGCTGCTGGGGTGCTTTGCCCTGGAGCCGCTGGGGATTCCCATCAGCGCGATCTCGGCGCTGTGTGCCGCGTTGTTGCTGATGATCGCCGGCCGTGGGCACCGGATTTCCACGCGCAAGGTGATGAAGGGGGCGCCGTGGCACATCGTGATCTTCTCCCTGGGCATGTACCTGGTGGTCTACGGACTGCGCAACGCCGGGCTGACCGCGCAACTGGCCGGCTGGCTCGATGTGTTCGCCGGGTACGGCGTCTGGGGCGCGGCCATGGGCACCGGGCTGCTGACCGCGTTGCTCTCATCGATGATGAACAACCTGCCCACGGTGCTGATCGGTGCGTTGTCGATCGATGCCAGCCAGGCCACCGGGGTGGTGAAGGAGGCGATGATCTACGCCAACGTGATTGGCAGCGACCTGGGGCCGAAGATCACCCCGATCGGCAGCCTCGCGACCTTGCTCTGGTTGCATGTGCTGCAGCGCAAGGGTATCCAGATTGGCTGGGGTTACTACTTCAAGGTCGGGATCGTGCTGACGGTGCCGGTATTGCTGGTGACCCTGGCGGCACTGGCCCTGCGGTTGTCGCTGTAGACCGCCAATCCGGGCATCAAGCCTGCCCTGGTACGTTCGGCCACAAATCGGACACCACAAACAAGCGCTCGGCTTCCTCCCAGTCGCCACGGCTGTTTTCGGTCAAGCGCACCATCAACTGCGCCGGGGCCAGTGGTTCCAGGGCGTTGAGCCACGCCTGCAGCTGGTCATCGCTCCAGGTCTGGTCGGCCGGGTAGTGCGCCGGTGCCAGCCAGGCATGACGGGGCAGGTGCTGCCAACGGCCGTGGGGACGCTGGGCGACAAACCCCAGCCAGTCCTTCTGGTGCAGCCAGCTGCCGCGCAGGTGTTGCGGATGGGCGCCACGCGGTGGTTCGCACAGTCCCGGCCACGGATACAGCAGATAGCCCCCCAGCCATAGCTGTGCACTGACGTGATGGATGTCCAGCGCGGCCAGGGCTTCGCGGCTTTCGGGGCGGGCGGAGATGGGGAGCTGATGCTGGCTCAGGTGTTCCAGCTTGCGATCCAGCCGGTCATGGCAACCGGGCCCCAGCCAGAGCGCGGGGTCATGGCCGTTGCCTCCCTGGGGGCCGAGGTAGAGCTTGATCGCCAGTTCCAGGTGATGCACGCCGTCGCCGTCACGCAGCAGCATGTCCAGCTCGCCCAATGTGTGCCCTTCACGGCGGATCGGCAGGTTGGCCGCCAGCAGTTCGATCCCGGGGGCATGCCCCACGGCAAACTGCCACAGGCGTTCGTAATACAGCCCCAGTCGCCGGGTGCGGGCCTGGGCCAGCCAGTGCAGCAGTGCGTGGCTGTCCTGGTCGAGCTGGTGTAGCCATTGCTCCAGCTGTTGCGGGGCGCGTACCCAGTCGCTACCGGCCAGCGGATGACGTTGCGGCCATGGCGTCGCACTGAGCATGGGCGGTGCGAGGATGACCCACGCCAGATCGCGCACTTGCGGGTGGTGCAATTGGTGGGGCAACTGGAGCAAATCGGGAAATAGGATCATCTTGCGAGCATAGACTCAAATAGGGGAGTCCCCGTGGCTGAAAGGATTTTGTCTACGGCCCGGTTTCGCCCATAATCGTGCTTTTCGCCGTCGCAGACCCTCGCAGGAGCCCCATGGAGCAATTTCGCAATATCGGCATCATCGGTCGCCTGGGCAGTTCGCAGGTGCTGGATACCGTTCGCCGACTGAAAAGATTCCTGCTAGACCGGCACTTGCATGTGATTCTCGAAGACACCATTGCCGAAGTCCTGCCGGGCCACGGCCTGCAAACCTCGTCGCGCAAGATGCTCGGCGAAGTCTGCGACATGGTCATCGTCGTGGGCGGTGATGGCAGCCTGTTGGGGGCCGCCCGCGCATTGGCACGGCACAACATTCCGGTGCTGGGGATCAACCGCGGCAACCTGGGCTTTCTCACCGATATCCGTCCCGACGAGCTGGAAACCAAGGTCGCCGAAGTGCTCGACGGCCATTACCTGGTGGAAAACCGCTTCCTGTTGCAGGCCGAGGTTCGCCGTCACGCCGAGGCCATCGGCCAGGGCGATGCGCTGAATGACGTGGTGCTGCACCCCGGTAAATCCACGCGGATGATCGAGTTCGAACTGTACATCGATGGCCAGTTCGTCTGCAGCCAGAAGGCCGACGGCCTGATCGTCGCCACACCCACCGGCTCGACGGCCTACGCGTTGTCGGCGGGCGGGCCGATCATGCATCCCAAGCTCGATGCCATTGTGATTGTGCCGATGTACCCCCATACCTTGTCCGGAAGGCCGATTGTGGTCGATGGCAACAGCGAGCTGAAAATCGTCGTGTCCAAGGATATGCAGATTTACCCGCAAGTTTCGTGTGACGGGCAGAACCACTTCACCTGCGCCCCCGGTGACACCATCACCGTGAGCAAGAAGGCGCAGAAGCTGCGTCTGATTCACCCTCTGGATCACAACTACTACGAGGTCTGCCGGACCAAGCTTGGCTGGGGCAGCCGTCTGGGTGGTGGAGGCGACTGATGCTCGATCCCGCGCGTAGCTACGACCTGATCGGTGACGTGCACGGTTGCGCTCATACCCTTGAGCATCTGCTGGACCGACTCGGGTACCACAAGCAGGGGGGCGTCTGGCGCCACCCGTCACGCATGGCGGTGTTCCTCGGTGACATCATCGACCGTGGCCCGCGCATCCGTGAAGCGTTGCACATCGTTCACGACATGGTCGAGGCCGGCCAGGCGCTGTGCATCATGGGCAACCACGAGTTCAACGCACTGGGCTGGAGCACCCCGGCACCGGCTGGCTGCGGCAAGCAGTACGTGCGCGAGCATACGCCCCGGCATGCCCGGCTGATCGACGAAACCCTGAGCCAGTTCGCCCATCATCCGGCGGACTGGCACGACTTCCTGCAATGGTTCTACAAGATGCCGCTGTTTGTCGACGCCGGCCGTTTCCGGGTGGTTCACGCCTGCTGGGATGGTGCCTTGATCGACCTGCTGCGCAAGCAGCATCCCGATGGCTGCGTCGACGAGCACTTCGTCCAGGCCGCGGCGATTTCCGGCAGCTTCGCCTGCATGGCCTTCGACCGCTTGCTGCGGGGCACCGACATGCGCCTGCCCCATGGCCTGACCATGACCAGCGGCGACGGCCTGATACGCTCGTTCTTCCGCACCAAATTCTGGGAAGACAACCCGCAGACCTACGGCGATATCGTGTTCCAGCCAGATGCCTTGCCCGAGCCGGTGGCGCAGACGCCATTGTCGGCGGTGGAAAAGGACACCTTGCTGCGCTATGGCATCGACGAGCCGCTGTTGTTTGTCGGGCACTACTGGCGCAGCGGCAAGCCGGCGCCGATTCGTCAGAACCTGGCCTGCCTGGATTACAGCGCAGTGCTCTACGGCAAACTGGTTGCCTATCGACTGGATCAGGAAACACGTCTCGACCCGGGCAAGTTCGTCTGGGTCGATGTCGAACGGCCGGAGGCCATGCAATGACTGCTGTTGCTGTTTTACGTCTGCCGCTGGCGGTGGACCTGAGTGGTTTTGTGAAGTTGCTGCAACGCATGCAGGTCCCTCACCGCGTCAGTGAAGAGGCGGGGGAGCAGGTGCTCTGGGTATCGGACGCCATCAGCGAGGACGTACGTTCCTTGTATGAACGTTTTCCGCAGGGCGACCCCGATCAGCAACTGGACATTCCGGCGCAGGCGAAGGTCCAGCGCCCGGGGTTCGTCGAGCAATTGCGCCACAGCCCGATGACCGCGCTGGTCCTGCTGTTGAGTGTGCTGGTGGGCGCCGTGACGCTGCTGGGCGACAACCTCGATACCCTGCACTGGTTCACCTTCCTCGAGTTCCGCGTGGTGGGTGAGTACATCCACTTCACGCCGCTGGCTGACAGCCTGGCGGCGGGGCAGTGGTGGCGCCTGATGACCCCCATGCTGATTCACTTCGGCTTCCTGCACCTGGCCATGAACGGCATGTGGTACTGGGAGCTGGGGCGGCGCATCGAGTCGCGCCAGGGCGGTATCAACCTGCTGGGGCTGACGTTGCTGTTCAGCCTGGTGTCGAACTACGGCCAGTATCTTTACGGCGGCCCAAGCCTGTTCGGCGGGCTGTCCGGGGTGCTCTACGGCTTGCTCGGGCATTGCTGGATCTACCAGTTGCTGTCGCCGAACCCGGCGTATCGCCTGCCTCGCGGGGTGTTGGTGATGATGCTGGCGTGGCTGGCCCTGTGTATGTCGGGGCTGATCTCGATGATCGGTTTCGGCGAAATTGCCAATGCGGCGCATGTCGGCGGGTTACTCGTCGGATGCCTCACCGGTTTGTTGGGTGGCTTGTACAGCCGCCGTAAACTCGCCCTCTAAATTGTTATGTGAATAAAGAGCACGGAGACCCTGATGTCCTCTTTTAACGAAATGATCAGCAACATCACCCCCGAGATCTACCAGAGCCTCAAGCTGGCGGTGGAGATCGGCAAGTGGTCCGACGGTGGCAAACTGACCGCCGAACAGCGTGAGTTGTCGCTGCAGGCGATGATTGCCTGGGAAATGCAGAATCTGCCCGAAGACCAGCGCACCGGTTACATGGGCCCGCAGGAATGCAGCTCCAAGTCCATCGAAGTGCCGAATATCCTGTTCAAGTCGGATGCCATCCATTGATCGAGATTGGCCGCGGTGCAATCAGCAAGATGTCGGTGCGCCTTGACGCCTCGACGGTGCAATACGCTTTTCGCCTGGGCGATACCGAGGTGCCGGTCAATCCGATGATTGGCAGCACGGTTCGCCTGGAGTACCTGGGGGCAATCCATTGCATCCATTGTGGGCGTAAAACCAAAACCAGTTTCAGCCAGGGCTACTGCTACCCCTGCATGACCAAGCTGGCCCAGTGCGATGTCTGCATCATGAGCCCGGAACGTTGCCACTACGACGCCGGCACCTGCCGCGAGCCCTCCTGGGGCGAGCAGTTCTGCATGACCGACCACGTGGTGTACCTGGCCAACTCGTCGGGGGTCAAGGTCGGGATCACGCGCGCCACCCAGTTGCCGACCCGCTGGCTCGACCAGGGTGCGAGCCAGGCGTTGCCGATCATGCGGGTGTCGACCCGCCAGCAGTCGGGCCTGGTCGAAGACCTGTTGCGTACGCAGGTGGCCGACAAGACCAACTGGCGTGCCTTGCTCAAGGGCGATGCGGCAGCGGTTGACCTCAAGCAGGTACGTGACCAGCTGTTCGCCAGCTGTGCCGAGGGCCTGCTGGGTCTGCAGGAGCGCTTTGGCCTGCAAGCCATTCAACCGGTGAGCGATATCGAGCCGCTTGAAATCCGTTACCCGGTCGAACAGTATCCGGCCAAGATCGTCAGCTTCAATCTGGACAAGAACCCGATTGCCGAAGGGACGCTGATGGGGATCAAGGGCCAGTACCTGATCTTCGACACTGGCGTTATCAATATTCGCAAATACACGGCTTATCAGCTCGCCGTCCATCACTAGGCGTGCCCAAGTAAAAGGATTCCAGCATGCGCACCGAACAACCGAAGATGATTTACCTGAAGGACTATCAGGCGCCCGAGTACCTGATCGACGAGACGCACCTGACCTTCGAGTTGTTCGAGGACCACAGCCTGGTCCATGCGCAACTGGTCATGCGCCGCAATCCGGCCCGTGGCGCGGGTCTGCCGCCGCTGGTGCTCGACGGCCAGCAGCTTGAGCTGCTGTCGGTTGCCCTGGGCGACACCGAGCTTGCAGCCGGCGACTATCAATTGACGGAAAGCCACCTGACCCTGCACCCGACCAGCGCTACCTTCACGGTCGACACCAGCGTCAGGATCCACCCGGAAACCAACACCGCACTGGAAGGCCTGTACAAGTCCAGCGGCATGTTCTGCACCCAGTGCGAGGCCGAGGGTTTCCGCAAGATTACCTATTACCTCGACCGCCCGGACGTGATGAGCAAGTTCACCACCACCGTGGTCGCCGAGCAGCACCGCTACCCGGTGCTCCTGTCCAACGGCAATCCGATTGCCAGCGGTCCTGGCGAAGACGGTCGGCACTGGGCCACCTGGGAAGATCCGTTCATGAAGCCGGCGTACCTGTTCGCGCTGGTGGCCGGTGACCTGTGGTGCGTCGAAGACACCTTCATCACCATGACCCAGCGCACCGTGGCGCTGCGCATTTATGTCGAGCCGGAAAACATCGACAAGTGCCAGCACGCCATGAACAGCCTGAAGAAGTCCATGCGCTGGGACGAAGACGTCTATGGTCGCGAATACGACCTGGACATCTTCATGATCGTGGCGGTCAACGACTTCAACATGGGTGCGATGGAGAACAAGGGCCTCAACATCTTCAACTCCAGCTGCGTGCTGGCCCGCGCCGAAACCGCCACCGATGCCGCACACCAGCGGGTCGAGGCAGTGGTGGCCCACGAATACTTCCACAACTGGTCGGGCAACCGCGTCACCTGCCGCGACTGGTTCCAGTTGTCGCTCAAGGAAGGGTTCACGGTGTTCCGCGATGCCGAGTTCTCGGCCGACATGCACTCGCGCACCGTCAAGCGTATCGAAGACGTGGCGTACCTGCGCACCCATCAGTTCGCCGAAGACGCCGGCCCCATGGCCCACGCCGTGCGCCCTGACAGCTTCATCGAAATCTCCAACTTCTACACCCTGACCGTGTACGAGAAGGGTTCGGAAGTGGTGCGCATGATCCGCACCTTGCTCGGCGCAGAGGGTTTTCGCCAAGGCAGCGACCTGTATTTCGAGCGCCACGATGGCCAGGCCGTGACCTGCGATGATTTCATCAAGGCCATGGAAGATGCCAACGGCGTTGACCTGACCCAGTTCAAGCGCTGGTACAGCCAGGCAGGGACACCGCGCCTGGCAGTCAGTGAGTTCTATGATGCCGCCGCGAACACCTACAGCCTGACCTTGCGTCAAAGCTGCCCGGCGACACCGGACAAGGTCGAGAAACTGCCATTCGTGATCCCGGTCGAACTCGGCCTGCTGGACAGCGAGGGTGCCGGGATTGCCCTGCGCCTGGCGGGCGAGGCTGCTGCCACGGGTACCTCCCGCGTGCTGTCGGTGACCGAAGCCGAGCAAACCTTCACCTTCGTCGACATCGCCGAACAACCATTGCCTTCCTTGCTGCGCGGCTTCTCGGCACCGGTGAAACTGAGCTTCCCGTACGACCGCGATCAACTGATGTTCCTGATGCAGCATGACAGCGATGGCTTCAACCGCTGGGAAGCGGGCCAGCAACTGTCGGTGCAAGTCTTGCAGGAGCTGATTGCCCAGCATCAGGCAGGCCAGCCCTTGGTGCTCGACCCGCGTTTGATCAGTGCGCTGCGCAGCGTGCTGGCGGACGAGTCCCTGGACCAGGCCATGGTCGCCGAAATGCTCTCGCTGCCCAGCGAGGCCTACCTGACCGAAATCAGCGAAGTGGCTGACGTCGATGCCATTCACGCGGCCCGCGAATTCGCGCGCAAGCAGTTGGCCGATAGCCTGTTCGACGGCCTGTTGGCGCGTTACCAGGCCAACCGCGAAGCGTCGAAGAACACCTCGTACGTGGCCGAAGCCGAACACTTCGCTCGACGCAGCCTGCAGAACATCGCCTTGTCGTACCTGATGCTCAGCGGCAAGCCTGAAGTGCTGGCGGCAACCCTTGAGCAGTTCGATGCTTGCGACAACATGACCGAACGCCTGACCGCGCTGGCGGTGCTGGTGAACTCGCCGTTCGAAGCCGAGAAGGCCAAGGCGCTGGCGAGCTTTGCCGAGCACTTCAAGGACAACCCGCTGGTCATGGACCAATGGTTCAGCGTCCAGGCCGGCAGTGGTTTGCCGGGTGGCTTGCAGCGGGTTCGCCAGTTGATGGAGCATCCGGCCTTCAACATCAAGAACCCGAACAAGGTGCGCGCGCTGGTGGGGGCCTTTGCCGGGCAGAACCTGATCAACTTCCACGCGGCTGATGGTTCGGGTTATCGCTTCCTGGCGGACCTGGTCATTGAGTTGAACGCGTTGAATCCGCAGATGGCGTCGCGCCAACTGGCGCCTTTGACTCGCTGGCGCAAGTACGACAGCGCTCGCCAGGCGTTGATGAAGGGCGAACTTGAGCGCATCCGCGCCTCGGGCGAGCTGTCCAGCGACGTGTTTGAAGTGGTCAGCAAAAGCCTGGCGTGATGCCGGTTGCGCTCGCACAGGCGTTCACTCGAACCCTGTGCGAGCAGACCATGGCCGTTACGGGGCAGGCTTGGCCTTGCGTCTGGCGGTCGGTGCGGCTTTGCGCTTGCCGGTCGCCTTGCGCTTGTTCTTCCAAGGGGCCGCGCCTTTGCCGGCGGGGCTGGCCGGGCCGCTGATGGTCAGGCGCAGGCCGGCGCAGCGACCGACCTGCTTGCTCATCCAGGCGGCTTGCTTGGCGACGAATTCCTCAAGGCTCATTTCACCGCTCTGGACCATGTCCAGGGCCTGTTCCCAGATGGCCGTGGTGCCGGGGTCGGCGATGGCCCGGGGCACGGCGTCGATCAGGCTGAAGGCTGCGGGAGTGGCGGCCAGGGCCTTGCCGTGCTTGACCAGATAGCCGCGATCCAGCAGGCCCTGGATGATTCCGGCGCGGGTCGCTTCGGTGCCGATGCCGGTGGTGTCCTTGAGCTTCTGCTTGAGCAGCGGGTCTTCCACCAGTCGGGCGACGTTTTTCATGGCCTTGATCAGATCGCCCTCGGTGAAGGGCTTGGGTGGCTGGGTCCAGAGGTCCTTGAGCGTGACGCCGGCAACCGGATAGTCCTGGCCCTGGGTCAACGGCGGCAGGTTCTGCGGTGCCGGTGCTTCACGTCCCTTGGCCGGGGCCAACGCTTCGGGCAGGGCGCGTTTCCATCCGGCTTCCACCACCTGTTTACCGACCGCTCGCAGGGCTTGGCCGGCACAGTCGAAGTCGGCCTGGGTGCGATCGTACTCGTGGTTGGGCAGGAATTGCGCCAGGTACCGGGCACGAATCAGGGTGTAGACCGCCCGGTGCTTGCCGCTCAGGCGTTCGAAGTTTTGCGCTGCGGCAGTCGGGATGATGCCGTGGTGAGCGCTGACCTTGGCGTCGTTCCAGGCCCGGGAGCGGCGCTGGGGATCAAGGTGCCCGGCCAATTCGCCAAGGCTCGGATCGGCACGCCCGAGTGCCGCGAGAATGGCGGGTGCCTCGCTGTGCTGGCTGATCGGCAAATAGCCACAGTCACTGCGCGGGTAGGTGATGACTTTGTAGGTTTCGTATAACGCCTGGGCGACGTCGAGGGTTTCCTGGGCGCCGAGGCCGAGTTTCTTCGAGCAGATTTCCTGCAGGGTGCCCAGGTCGAACGGCAGCGGGGCGACTTCGCGGACCCGTTCGGTGCGCAGCTTCACCAGCCGCGCACTGGCAGCGTTGCCCATGGCGCTGGCGGCCTCCCTGGCCAGCGCCGGGTCCAGGCAGCGGTCATGCTCATCGCACACCTGGGGGGCCGCACGCCACTGGGCGGTGAACGGCGTACCGGCGTGCAGCAGTTGTACGTCAATCGCCCAGTACGGCACCGGCACGAAGTCGGCAATGCTGCGGTCGCGGTCCACCACCAGGCGCAAGGTCGGGGTTTGCACCCGGCCGACCGGCAATACGCCCTGGTAACCGGACTGGCGCCCGAGCAGGGTGAACAGGCGGCTCATGTTCATGCCGATCAGCCAGTCCGCCCGCGAGCGACCCAACGCCGAGTGATACAGGCTGAAGGTGTCGGCGCCAGGCTTGAGTGCGCCCAGGGCCTTGCGGATCGAGGCGTCATCCAGCGCCGACAGCCACAGGCGCTGGATCGGCCCGCGATAACGACAATGCTCCACCAGCTCACGGGCGATCATCTCGCCTTCACGGTCGGCGTCGGTGGCGATCACCAGTTCCTGAGCTTCGCCCAGCAGCCGCTTGACCGCCTTGTACTGGCTGGCGGTCTTGGGCTTGACCTGCATCTTCCACTTCTCGGGAACGATCGGCAGGTCTTCCAGCACCCAGCGCTTATAGCGTGCGTCGTAGGCGTCCGGCGGGGCGGTTTCGAGCAAGTGGCCGATGCACCAGGTGACCGTGATCCCGCTTCCCAGCCAGCAACCGTCACCACGCCGGCTGGCGCCGAGCACGGCGGCAATGTCTTTGGCCTGGGAAGGTTTTTCACACAGAAACAGCCGCATAACCACCATCAATCATCAGGTTTGAAAGGTGCACAGCATGCGCGGTACGGCGGTATGGATCAATCTTTATCTGTATGGATGTACAGCAAAAGACGTTGCGGCGGATTGCCCCGGACGCTACGCCCGGCAGATGACGAAATTGTAATCGGCCAATCATCTCCACGTTATCTCGCGCTTGCCACGATACCCCTCGGCGGCTTCGGGGCACCCGGCCCCGCCTACAACAAGACCCAAGCCTGGGAACGGTTTCCGTTCTGCCGAACATTCAGGAGCAACAGATGAACAACACAACACCTTTCACCGTGGCGGCGCTGGCGGCCCTGCTCGGTGTCGCGCCATCGTGGGCGCTGGCCGAGGAAAAGGCCGAAGGCTTTATCGAGGGCAGCAGCCTGACGGTGCTCAACCGCAACTACTACTTCAACCGTGACAACCGCAAGGGCCAGTCCAGTCCTACTGGCAATGGATATTCCGAAGCCTGGGCCCAGGGCATCATCGGTAACTTCGAATCGGGATTCACCCAGGGCACCGTGGGCGTGGGGGTCGATGCCTTTGCCATGATCGGGCTGAAACTGGACACTGGCGACGGTCGCAACGGCGGCCGCAGTTCATTCGATGTGCTGCCGGTCAACAGTGAGGGCGAGGCGAGTGACGAGTACACCAAGGTCGGTGGCGCCGCCAAGGTCCGGGCGTTCGATACGGTGGTCAAGGTCGGCGATGTGTTTCCCGCCACCCCCGTGGTGGCAGCCGGTGACTCGCGGTTGCTGCCGGAGAGCTTCACCGGGGTGACCGCCAGCAACACCAGCATTGACGGCCTGACCGTGCAGGGCGGGCGCCTGCATGCCATGAGCCAGCCGACGTCGAGCAACATGCGCGACAACTTCGAGACCTTTTACGCCGGCCCCGTGGATTCACCCTGGATGGCCTACTTCGGGGGCGACTACAACCTCGACAGCCATGTCAGCTTCAGCCTGTACTCCAGCCGCCTCAAGGACGCCTGGAACCAGTACTACGCAGGCACGACCCTGAGTTATCCGCTGTCCGACGAGGTCTCGTTGTTCGGCGGCTTCAACTATTACAAGGCGGTGGACGAGGGCAAGCAGTTGCTGGGGGCGTTCGACAACAATATCTGGAGCGCCAGGGCGGGCGTCGCGTTCGGTGCCCACAGCGTGGCGTTGTCCCACCAGCGCAACAACGGCAATGACGACTTCGATTACCTGCGCCAGTCGGACTCGATCTACCTCGACAACTCGATCCAGTACAGCGATTTCAACGCGCCCAAGGAGCGCTCCTGGATGGTGCGCTATGACCTGGACATGACCACCTATGGTGTGCCCGGGTTGTCCTTCATGACCCGTTATGGGCGTGGCAGCGACGCCGACTATGGCAACGCCAACTCGGTGTACGTGCGCCGTGACGACGCGGGCAATCCGTTGACCGACCAGAAGCGCTGGGAGCGCGATATCGAAGCCAAATACGTGGTCCAGGCCGGCAAGCTCAAGGACATGTCGTTCCGGGTGCGCCAGGCCATCACCCGCGCCACGGACTTCGAGTCGGACCTGGACGAAGTACGCTTGATTGTCGAGTACCCGATGACAATTTTGTAATAAACCTGCTTAAAACCTGAACATGTCAAGAATGTAATGCCGCGCACATGCTCCTGTTAGCTTGGCTTTTTTATCATTCACGGGAACCCAAGGACTTGCAGGCCAACAGGCCCGTAAGTCTTCCCGTGAAGGTAAGAGGAAACTCATCATGAAACTTCTGAACGTTCTGTTTGTAACCGCAATGGCTATCACCAGCAGCAGCGTATTTGCCGAAGGTGGCGCTGAACGCTCTCAGGAATACTTGAAGCAATTCAAACTGAGCCAGGCGCAAGTGCATGGCAGCTCCAACAGCGCGGATGTCCAGTCGACGGCTGAAGCCGGTGCGCAAGACCTGAAAAAACAGGGCACGAAGTCGGAAGGCTAAGCCAAGGTTTTACAGTGTAGCCCTTCACCTTTAGAAGCTCCTTGCTCCTTTGGAAGAGGTGAATCTTTAGCGTCCTTCGGGACGCTTTTTTTGTTGTTTTGATCTGTGGTGAAACGTTGCCCGTGAACGCCGACCTCTGCAGGCGCGAGCCCGCTCGCGATGAACTCAAGAACTACGCAGTTACTCAGAACATACGCGTAATCGTTAACGTCCATCGCGAGCGGGCTCGCTCCTACTGAACAGCCTTACGCGACTGCCAGGATTAACCGCCGCGTGTACGACACTCCCCGGCGACGTTGTAGCGCAGGGTGTTGAGCTCACCACTGGAATCTTCATAGGTCATCTGCGCCGGTACGACGCCGCACGACGTGATCGGCGGCGTGACGCTCACCACGTTCACCACATCCAGTTGCATGCCATAGGCATACTCGCGGACTTGCGGCGGGTTCTTGCCTTGTTTCGCGGCATAGTTTTCCATGGCGACGCGGTTGTTCTGCATCATCTTTTCAAAGGCTTTATCGCCACCACTTTCTGCCATGGTTGCCGCAGACCCTAGCAGGGCGCCGGTTAAGGTCAGGAACTTGATCGGTTTCATGGTTAAACCCTCATGTAAGTACAGCCTGAAGCCTATCAACCGCTGCCTTTCGTCGAGGTGGCGCCAGGATTACAGTTACGTCATACACCGGTACCCGTGGCGAGCGAGCTTGCTCGCGCTGGGCTGAGCAGCAATCCCAAGCCGGTCACCTCGGTTTATCTGAAAGTCGGCAACAGTCTGGTTGGGGGCGCTTCGCACCCCAGCGCGAGCAA
>NZ_JBYTBK010000004.1:78519-240194 GCF_058789115.1 Pseudomonas sp. FW300-N1A1
GGTTTATCTGAAAGTCGGCAACAGTCTGGTTGGGGGCGCTTCGCACCCCAGCGCGAGCAAGCTCGCTCGCCACGGGGATAGGGGTTGGATAACCGCCACCGAGAACCGGGGGCGGGTGGTTGGCGCTGGTCGGGTTAGTGGCCGGATTCCGTGAGGGGTTTGCCGGGTTCCTCTTCATCCCGTCGGTGGGCCCAGTGATACAACGCCGGCAATATCAGCAATGTCAGGGCTGTGGAAGACAAGATGCCGCCGATCACCACGGTCGCCAGCGGCCGCTGCACTTCAGCACCGGTGCCGGTGGCCAGTGCCATGGGGATGAAGCCCAGGGATGCGACCAGGGCGGTCATCAGCACCGGTCGCAGGCGGGTCAAGGCGCCTTCGTTGACTGCCACGCTGAGTGAGCGTCCTTCCTCGCGCAGGTTGCGGATGAAGGCGATCATCACCAGCCCGTTGAGCACCGCCACCCCCGACAGCGCGATGAAGCCGACGCCGGCCGAGATCGACAGCGGGATATCCCGCAGCCACAGCGCCATCACGCCGCCGGTCAGGGCGAACGGGATCCCGGTGAACACCAGCAGGCCGTCCTTGAGATTGTTGAACATCATGAACAGCAGGGCGAATACCAGCAGCAAGGCCACGGGTACCACGACCTGCAAGCGCTTGGCCGCCGATTGCAGTTGTTCGAACTGTCCACCCCAACTGATCCAGTAGCCGGCGGGGATGGCCACGTCCTGCTCGATCTGCGCGCCGGCCTGCTGGACAAAGGAGCCGATGTCGCGCCCGCGCACGTTGGCGCTGACGATCACCAGGCGCTTGCCGTTTTCGCGACTGACCTGATTCGGCCCCGGCGCCAGGTCGAGGCTGGCGACTTCCGACAGGGCAATGAAACCGATCTGGTCGGCGCTGCCATTGAGCAGGGCCGGCACCGGAATCAACAGCTTCGACAGGCCCTCGACGTCCTGGCGCATGGCGTCGGAAAGACGCACCACCATGTCGAAGCGCCGGTCACCTTCATACAGGGTGCCGGCCGACCGTCCGCCCACGGCGACGGCGATGGTGTCCTGCACATCGCCGACGTTCAGCCCGTAGCGCGCGGCCTTGTCGCGGTCGATGTCGATGGTCAGCACCGGCAGGCCCGTGGTCTGTTCCACCTTGACCTCGGAGGCACCCTCGACCTTCTGCATCGATGCCGCAATCTTCGCCGCGGTGCTGTTCAGCACGGCCATGTCGTCGCCAAAGACTTTCACCGCCACATCGCTGCGCACCCCGGAAATCAGCTCGTTGAAACGCAACTGGATCGGCTGCGACAGTTCATAGTTGCTTCCCGGCACTTGCTCGATCACCCGCTGGATATCGGCAATCAATGCCTCACGGGATTTGCTCGGGTCAGGCCACCGGTCTTTCGGCTTGAGCATCACGTAACTGTCGGAGATGTTCGGCGGCATCGGGTCCGAGGCAATCTCGGCGGTACCGGTGCGGGCGAACATGCGCTGCACCTCGGGGACTTTTTCCAGTACCCGTTGCTCAAGGCGCCGCTGCATGTCCACCGACTGCGTCAGGCTGGTGCCCGGCACTCGCATGGCCTGCAGGGCGAAGTCGCCTTCGCTGAGGCTGGGCACAAACTCGCTGCCCATGCGGCTGGCGACCACACCGCAGACACCGATCACCCCGAGGGCCAGGGCAAACGCCAGCGCGCGGTGGCCCATGACCCAGTCCAGCGCCGGCGCATAGGCCCGCCGGGCACCGCGCATCACCAGGTTTTCCTCTTCCTTGACCTTGCCGGTGACGAACATCGCGATGGCGGCCGGCACGAAGGTCACCGACAGCAACATGGCGCCCAGCAGGGCGATCACCACGGTGAACGCCATCGGGTGGAACATTTTGCCCTCGACCCCGGTGAGGGCAAAGATCGGCAGGTACACCACCATGATGATCAACTGGCCGTAGATCAACGGTCGACGGGCTTCCCTGGCCGCGGCGAACACTTCGTGCATGCGCTCGGAGCGGCTGAGCAGGCGGCCGTGATGTTGCTGGGCGTGGGCCAGGCGGCGGATGGCGTTTTCGACAATCACCACGGCGCCGTCGACAATGATGCCGAAGTCCAGCGCGCCAAGGCTCATCAGGTTGGCACTGACCTTGTTGGTGAACATGCCGGTGAAGGTGAAGAGCATGGCCAGTGGGATCACCATGGCGGTGATCAGTGCCGCGCGGATGTTGCCCAGGAACAGGAACAGCACGGCGATCACCAGGATCGCGCCCTCGATGAGGTTTTTCTTCACCGTGGCGATGGCCTTGTCCACCAGCGTGGTGCGGTCGTAGACAGTGACCGCGACCACGCCCTTGGGCAGCGTGCGGTTGATCTGTTGCAGTTTGTCGGCCACGGCCTGGGAGACGCTGCGGCTGTTTTCGCCGATCAGCATGAACACCGTGCCCAGCACCACCTCACGGCCGTTCTCGGTGGCGGCGCCAGTGCGCAGTTCGCGGCCGATGTCGACGTTGGCGACGTTGCGGATGCGGATCGGCGTGCCGTCGACGTTAGCCATCACGATATTGGCGATGTCCTCGATGCTCGCCACCTGGCCGGGCGCGCGAATCAGCAGTTGCTCGCCACTGCGCTCGATGTAACCGGCGCCGACGTTGGCATTGTTGCGTTCCAGCGCGGTCACCAGGTCGGTGAGGGTCAGCTTGTAGGCGGCCAGGCGCTTGGGGTCCGGCGCGATCTGGTATTCCTTGGCGAAACCGCCGATGGTGTTGATCTCGGCGACGCCGGGGACGTTGCGCAGTTGCGGCTTGATGATCCAGTCCTGGATCACCCGCAGGTCGGTGGGCGTGTAGGCGCTGCCGTCCTCCTTGAGCGCACCGTCCTCGGCTTCCACCGTCCACAGGAAAATCTCCCCCAGGCCCGTGGAGATCGGCCCCATCATCGGGTCCGCGCCGTCGGGCAGGTGCTCCCTGGCCACCTGCAGCCGTTCGTTGACCAGTTGCCGGGCGAAGAACAGGTCCGTGCCTTCCTTGAAAATCACCGTGACTTGCGAAAGCCCGGAGCGCGACAGCGAGCGCGTTTGCTCCAGGGCCGGCAAGCCGGCCATCGCGGTCTCGATGGGGAAGGTGATGCGCTGTTCGGTTTCCAGCGGTGAAAAACCGGCGGCCGAGGTGTTGATCTGTACCTGGACGTTGGTGATGTCCGGTACCGCGTCGATCGGTAGTTTCTGGTAGCTGGCGATACCCAGACCAGCCATGAGCAGCACCGCGAGCAGCACGATAATGCGCTGCTCGATGGCGAATTGGATCAGGCGTTCGAACATAGTGACCTTCTTGTGCCAGTGGTGGATCAGTGAGCGTGCTCGGCCGAGGCCTTGCCCAGTTCTGACTTGAGGACGAAGCTGCCGGTCGTGGCGACGAGCACCCCGGCCTCCAGTCCCTGGGTGATTTCAACCTGGCCGGCGGCGCGACTGCCGAGTACCACCGGTTGTGCCTGGAAGCCGTCTTCGGTACGCACGAACACCGTGGGTTTGTCCTCCACGGTCTGGATCGCGGCTTCCGGTACCGCGACCCTGGCCTGGCGGGTGTCGGTGCTCACCCGCACGTTGACGAACAGGCCCGGCCGCCAGGCGCCCTGGGGGTTTTCCAGGGTGACGCGGACCGTGGCGGTGCGGGTTTGCTCCCCCAGCAGGCTGCCGACGTAAGACACGGTGCCGGTCACTTCGGCCTTCAGTTCCGGGGCGTTGACCGTCACCGACTTGCCCACCAGCACGCTGCTCAAATCCTTGGGCGACACGCCAAAGGTCACCCAGACCCGCGACAGGTCGGAGAGGGTCAACACGCTGGTGGTGTCGTTGACCACTTCGCCCAGGGTCAGGTGTTTTTCCACCACCACGCCATCGAACGGCGCCCGCAGCTCATAACGGTTGCCGCCCTGGGCGGTGGTGCTGCCGCTCAGGGCGCTGATTTTCTGCCGGGCGTTGTTCAGGGCGATTTCGGCTTCTTGCAGGGCCTGGCGCGCCAGCAGGACATCCTGCTCGGCGGAGATCCTGTCCTGCCACAACTGGCGTTCACGCGCATAGGTGGTACGCGCCAGCTCCACGCGCCGCTGGGCCGCGGCTTGTTCGCTGCGTTGTTCGGAGACCTGCTGGCTGGCAATCACCGCCAGCAGCTGACCTTTTTTCACCGACTGCCCGAGGTTGACCAGTACTTGCTCGACCACGCCGGTGGCACGGGGCACCACGTGTGCGGTGCGGTCTTCGTCGAAACGGACTTCACCGGGAAAAGGTAATGCCAGGCCGATGGCCTGCGCCCGGGTTTCGGCCAGTTGAATGCCGGCGGCTTCGATCTGTTCATCGCTGAGCGCCAGGTGACCTTCAGCCTCGGGCTCCTCTTCATCGTGGGCGCCGGCGGGCTCTGCAGCGCCCTGGTCGGCCTGGGCCTGCTTGTTGGTGACGGGGGGCTGAGCCTTGCCCGTCAGCAATGAGCCCAGGCCGACGCCGGCCATCAGGGTCAACGCGATGGCCAGGATAATTTTTTTGTCCATGCAAACTCCTTGCACCCTGGCGTCAAGCGGGCATGGCTCGACTGCGCGGGTGAGAAAAACGTCGGTTGAAAAGGATTCAGGGGGTGAGGGCGCGGGTATCGCCGTAGATGCGTTCGATGCGTACCCAGGCGTCGGTGGAATCGGCCATGGCCTGGATGTACTGGCTACGCGCACTGATCAGCGTGCGCTGGGCGTCGAGTACATCGAGGAAGTTGAACTTGCCCATTTCAAAGCCACGGGTGGCGGTGTCGACGGCGCTTTGCGCGGCCGGCAGGATCACCTGGTTGAAGGCCTTCACTTCGGTGCTGGCGGTGGCCCATTGGTCAAGGCTGGACTGGATTTCGCTGCGCAGGCGCAGCTCGGCGGCGTTGCGCAGGTCCTGCGCCTGGTCGGCCCGGCGGGCGGCGGCCAGGACGTTGCCCTGGTTGCGGTCGAACAAGGGAATGGGCATCGACAGGCCGACGACGTTGACCCGCTCGCGGTCGGTTTCGCTGTACTGGCTACCCACGCTCACCGTCAGGTCAGGGATGCGTCGGGCTCTTTCCAGGTCCAACGCGGCTTCTTTCTCAGTGATTTGCAATCGCGCCAGACGCATCTCGGCGGTCTCGGCGAGGCGAGCCAGCAACAGCGGGGAAGGCGGGATGGCGGGCGGCGGGGTGGCCGGGACCTCGACGCGGGAAAAACCGGCCTGTGGCGCCCCCGTGACTTGCGCCAGTTGTTGAAAGGCGTTGGCCTGGTCCCGTTCGGCACGCCGCAGTTCAAGGCGCACCTCTGACAATTGCACCTGCGCACGGGTCGCTTCAACGGGCGACGATTTGCCCGCGTTAATTTGCCCTTGGGCAACACTCAAGCCACGCTCGGCCAATTGCAGGGATTGTTGCGTCAGTTGCAGGCGTTGCTGCGCGGTGAACGAGCCGTAGAAGGCGGCGATCACATCGGCTCGCAAGCCGTTGCGTTTGCGCTCCAGGTCCACATTGACCGCATCCTGCGCGCGGCTGGCGACTTCGATTCGGGCACCGCGTTTGCCGCCCAGTTCCAGGGGCTGGCTGAGCATCATCGTGGTGGTGCGGGATTCGCGCCGGGTGTCCTCGGCCTCCCAGGACAGTTCCGGGTTGGGGATCAGTCCGGCCTGTTGGCGTTCACCCTGGGCGATACCCACGTCCCACTGCGCGGCCGCCAGCTCCGGGTTGTTGGCAAAGGCGCTGTCGAGGGCCTGATCCAGGGTCAGCGTCGGCCCTTGCGCGACGGCAGGCAACGAAGTACCGAGGAGCATCGCGGTGATCAGCAGAACACCGGGAAGGGATATTAATTTGCTGATCCTGGGGGGGTGGATGACCGCACTATATCCATGCACTTTAGTCTTTCCTTCAAAGCGAAAATTGATTGGCGTGAATGTAGTAGTCCGCACTTATCAGCAAGGTGACTGGATAATTACAAATACGTTATCCGCGGTTTGTCGGTCATTTTTTACATTAGGATATGAAGTGTCAGGCGATGCTGCTTGAAGGATATGCAACATGACGAAACAAAAGCTCTAGGCTTATCTGCTGAAGTGCTCTTGCCAGGTTGTTTTATTCATGAGGGCCCCGGCCCGTTTCGACAGTGCGCTGCGGCATTTCGTCGCGAAGAGCGATTTGCCGCTATCAAGCACGGGGCTTTGCGTTGACCCTGAAGCCACTTCAGGCTTTACCGTGGCAGGCCTGTTATGTAGGAAGTCCACCCTCTATGTCGTCGTATAAATCGTTGTAATTCGATCAGAAAGTTCAATAGTCAACGTGCTCTCATTTTTCTGAAGTTATCCCGTCGTTACTTGTTTAAGGGTAAATATTTATGCGAATCCTTGTGGTCGAGGATGAACTAAAAACCGCCGAGTACTTGCATCAAGGCCTGAGTGAAAGTGGTTATGTCGTGGATTGTGCCTCGACCGGTCCGGATGGACTTCACCTGGCCCGGCAACAGGCCTATGACCTGGTGATACTGGACGTGAATCTGCCCGAGATCGATGGCTGGGGCGTGCTGGAGCTGATCCGCAAGAGTGGCAACACCCGGGTGATGATGTTGACCGCCAGGGGGCGCCTGGCCGACAAGGTCAGGGGGCTGGACCTGGGGGCGGATGACTATCTGGTCAAGCCATTCGAGTTTCCCGAGTTACTGGCTCGGGTGCGTACCTTGTTGCGCCGCAGCGAGCAGATACCGGTGCCACAGGTACTGAAAGTAGCGGACCTCGAACTGGATCAAGGTCGGCACCGGGCCTATCGCGGCGAACAACGCATCGACCTGACCACCAAGGAGTTCGCGTTGCTGCACCTGTTGATGCGCCAGTCCGGTGAAGTGCTGTCGCGCACCCAGATCATTTCCCTGGTGTGGGACATGAACTTTGATTGCGACACCAACGTGGTCGAAGTCTCGATCCGGCGCTTGCGGGCAAAAATCGACGACCCGTTCGACAGCAAGCTGATTCACACCTTGCGCGGCGTCGGCTATGTGCTGGAGGCGAGGGAATGAAGCCGGCCAGCCTGTCGATGCGGTTGGGGCTGACGGTGAGCGTCCTGGGTGCGGTGCTGGTGGTGTTGCTGGCGGTGCTGGCGTTCCTGGCGCTGACCCATGAACTCGACTCGATGGCGAAAAACAGCCTCGAGAAAAAGATGCAGCAACTCGAGCACAGTCTGTCGATGGGCCTGACCGCCAGCGATATCGCGCTCAAGCCGCACTCGCTGCTGGACCAGGTGATGGGCCATGACAACCTGAACCTGACGATCCTCGACAAGAACAACCCGACCACGCCGTTGCTCAGTGTCGGCAGTGAACCGCCAGCCTCGGCACTCGCCCGGCGCAAAGCCGCCACTGCGAGCCTGGACCGGGTCTCGTATTTCAGCCGCTCGGACGGTGAGGGCCGGCACTTCCTCACCGCGACCCAATTGGTGGCGTTGAAGAATGGCGACTCGGTGCCGGTGCTGTTGTCGATCGATCGCTCCAATGACGAAGCGCTGCTCAGCGCCTACCTCAGTTCGACCCTGATTGCCTTGCCCTTGCTGCTGATCCTGATCGGCCTCAGTGCGTGGGCGATTGTCCAGCGGGGTCTTGCGCCCCTGCGCGAGTTTCGCAAGGTAGCGGCAATGATCTGCGCCCAGGACCTGAGCCATCGCCTGTCCGAGGTCAACATGCCCCAGGAGCTCAGCGAACTGGCCCATGGCATCAATTTCATGCTGCACCGGCTCGACAGCGGCGTGCAGCAGTTGTCGCAGTTCTCCGATGACCTGGCCCACGAACTGCGCACGCCGATCACCAACCTGATGGGCAAGGCCCAGGTGACGTTGTCGCGCGAGCGGCCGAGCACCGAGTACAAGGCGGTACTGGAGTCGTGTACGGAAGAGTTGGGGCGGGTCAACCGGATCGTGTCCGACATGCTGTTCCTGGCCCAGGTCAGCCATCCGGCGGCCCTGGTGCCGTTTGAACGGATTACCCTGGAAGACGAAGCGCGGAAGGTCGTGGACCTGTTTTCCCTGACGGCCGAAGAAAAACGCATCAGCCTGCGAGTCTCGGGCGCCGGGCATACCCTGGGTGATCGGCTGATGATCCAGCGCGCGATGTCCAACCTGTTGTCGAATGCCATCCGCCACTGCCCGGCGGGCAACGAGGTGTCCATCGTCATCGAGTCCCATACCGAGCAGGTCTCGGTATTGGTGGGCAACCCCGGCGCCGGCATTGCGACGCAGCATTTGCCGCACCTGTTCGAGCGCTTCTACCGGGTCGAACACAGCCGCTCGCGCGCTGAGGGCGGCACTGGCCTGGGGCTGGCGATCGTGCGCTCGATCATGAGCCTGCACCAGGGCCAGGCCCAGGTGCAGAGCCTGCCGGGGAGTGTGACGGTGTTTCGGTTGGTGTTTCCCAATGGCAATGGATAGTGCAGGCGCCCGGCGCTAGAACCGCAACGTCACCCCGGTCGTCAGCCACTGATCGCGGTCCTGGGTCAGGTCGCGTCCGACCACTAAATCCAGATCCAGGCGTTCGCCAATGTGCAACCGCGGCCCGGCCTGCCACGCCTGTTGGCCGCCACGCTGGCCGAAGCGTTCGGCGATCAGGGTCAGGGCGTCGGCCAGGTCGTATTCCACACCTGTGCCCCAGGTCCAGCGGTGGTTCTGCTCACCTTCGTCATAGGCATGGGCCCAGCCGGCATTGAGGTTCAGGCGCAGGGTCTGGATCGGCGTGTAGGTCAGGGGCAGGCTGAGGTCGGCGCCGTCGAAGGCGTGCGCCCGGTTGATGGTCACGTGGGCGTTGGCGGCCAGGGCCAGTTGCAGGCCGAGGTCTTCGCGGTTGAGCAGTTGCGCCTTGAGTTGCGGGCTGACTTGGGTTTCGCCATCCCCGTCGTCACGGCCGTGCTCGATGGCGGCGCCCAGTTGAATCCCGGGAAGCCCCTTGAAGGTACAGGCCTGGGACAGCACCAGATTGTTGGCGGAATGATTGTGTCGGCCGCTTTGGTTCCACAGGTCGACATTGCATTCGCCGGGGGCATTGATGGCGCCGTCGTCGACCACGTAGGCACCGCCAGCGGCGTTGGCTTTAGAGATCAGTGACAGGCCGGCAATGGCCGTCAGGGTCATGCCGACGAACATCAGGTTGCGCCGCAGCATGCGACGCTTGGCAGGCGGCAGGTCGTGGGTGAATGAACGGGTACGGCGGTGGGATGGGTGCTTTGGCATGTTGACCTCTGCGTGATGCGTTTGAGGGAGGCAGTGCGCAGGCGCGCGGGTGCCTCCTTGATTCAGGGAGTGAGCGGGGTCAGTTCCGTTCGTTGATCGATAGGGTCCGGATATCGGAGGCGTTGGCCTGGGCCAGCAGTGCCTGGGTGTCTTCGCCGCCGGGCAAGGCGATGACGATGTCCGGTCGGCTGTCGTTGAGCATGAAGGTGTTGCGCAGGCGCTCGGCCTGCTTGCCGTGCAACTGCCAGTTGGGGGGATAGCGCACGATGTCGACGCCTTGTTCCCGGGCCCAGTCTTCGACCTCGCCGCCCAGCAGCGGATGGCCGCCGTGAATCAGCACGCTGATCTTGTGCAGGCGCTGGAAGGCGTTGAGCACCTGGCGGCAGGTTAGGCGATCGGCGTAGTGGCGCCCGGCGCACATCAGCACACGCATGGTGCTTGATCCTGTTTCATGTGGTTGCTCCATGAAAGTGCCCTGGGTCATGGGCCGTGAGGCGGCCCATGACCCATCGGTGGTGGGGTTCAGGCACTCAGTACCATTGCTTGAAACGGCGGATGTACAGGGTCTTCATCAACTGCGCGACCACGCAGTAGCTGAGCAGGGTGCCCACCAACCACGGGAAGTACGACCACGGCAGCGGTTGCAGGCCGACCAGCGTGCCCAGTGGCGAGAACGGAATGTAGATGCCCAGCACCATCACCAACCCGGTCATCAGGATCACCGGCAACGCGGCGGTGCTCTGGAAGAACGGGATCTTTTGCGTGCGCAGCATGTGCACCACCAGGGTTTGCGAGAGCAACCCTTCGATGAACCAGCCGGACTGGAACAGGGTCTGCATTTCCACGCTGTTGGCGGCGAACACGTACCACATCAGGGCAAAGGTGGTGATGTCGAAGATCGACGAGGTCGGCCCGATCCACAGCATGAAGCGCCCGATGTTCTTGGCGTCCCACTTGCGCGGTTTGCTCAGGTACTCCTTGTCCATCTTGTCCCAGGGCAGTGCCAGCTGAGAGATGTCGTACATCAGGTTTTGCAGCAGCAGGTGGATCGCCAGCATCGGCAGGAACGGAATGAAAGCACTGGCCACCAGCACCGAAAACACGTTGCCGAAGTTCGAGCTGGCGGTCATGTTCAGGTACTTCATGATGTTGCCGAAGGTCTCGCGGCCTTTGAGGACACCTTCTTCGAGCACCATCAGGCTCTTTTCCAGCAGGATGATGTCCGCCGACTCCTTGGCGATGTCGGTGCCGCTGTCGACCGAGATGCCCACGTCGGCGTCCCGCAGGGCCGGGGCGTCGTTGATCCCGTCGCCGAGAAAGCCCACAGTGTGACCGTTCGATTGCAAGGCCTTGAGTACCCGGGATTTCTGCAACGGGGTGAGCTTGGCGAATACCGTGCGCTCTTCGACCCGGCGCTTGAGGGTCGCTTCGTCCATGCGTTCGATATCCTGCCCAAGCAGGGGCGTGCCGGGCTCCAGCCCGACTTCGCGGCAGATCTTGCAGGTCACCACGGCGTTGTCGCCAGTCAGCACCTTGACGGTCACGCCCATGTCACGCAGTGCGGCAATCGCCGGCCCGGCGGTTTCCTTTGGCGGATCGAGGAAGGTCAGGAAGCCACGGATCACCAACTCCCGCTCATCGCTGGTGGTGTACTGGTGTTTACTCTGGGCCTTGGGGATCTTGCGGGTGGCCAGCAGCAGTACGCGGAAACCGTCTTCGTTGTATTCGCAAGCCTTGTTCAGCAACTCGACGCGTCGCTGTGGGTCCAGGTGAACGACCACGCCGTCCTCCTGGATGTGGCTGGCGATGCTCAGCATCTCCTCGACCGCGCCTTTGCAGATCAGCAGGTGATCGTCGCGGCTGTCCTTGACGATGATCGACAGGCGCCGGCGAATGAAGTCGAACGGCAGTTCATCGACCTTGCTGTAGGCGAACGGCGGCTGGAACTTCGGGTTGCGTTCGGCGAACTGCACCACCGCCTGGTCCATCAGGTTTTTCATGCCGCTCTGGTGATGGCTGTTGAGCCAGGCCAGTTCCAGGATCGAGTCATCGCGCTGTCCATCAACGTTGATGTGATGCTCGAGGATGATCTTGTCCTGGGTCAGGGTGCCGGTCTTGTCGGTGCACAGCACGTCCATCGAACCGAAGTTCTGGATCGCATTGAGGCGCTTGACCACCACCTTGCGCTTGGCCATCGCCACCGCACCCTTGGCCAGGTTGGCGCTGACGATCATCGGCAGCATTTCCGGGGTCAGGCCGACGGCGACCGCCAGGGCAAACATGAAGGCTTCGCTCCAGTCGCCCTTGGTGAAGCCATTGATCAACAGCACCACCGGCACCATCACCAGCATGAAGCGGATCAGCAGCCAGCTGACGCTGTTCACTCCCCGGTCGAAGGCGGTTTGCACCCGCGAGCCGACGATGGCCTTGGCCAGCGAACCGAAGTAGGTGCGCGGGCCGGTGGCGACGACGACTGCCCGGGCGGTGCCGCTGACCACGTTGGTGCCCATGAAGCAGATATTGGGCAAGTCCAGCAGGTTGGCCTGGTCGGCCGCCGTGGCGGAGGCGGATTTCTGGGCGACGTTGCCCAGGGTGTCGTACTTCTCGACCGGCAAGGCTTCACCGGTCAGGACCGCCTGACTGATAAACAGGTCCCGGGATTCGATCAGCCGGACATCCGCCGGGATCATGTCGCCGGCAGACAACTGGATGATGTCGCCCGCTACCAGTTCACGCATCGGCACTTCGCGCAGCACCGACTTGCTGCCCACCTGCTCGCGGCGCAGCACGGTGGCGGTGGTGCGTACCATGGATTTGAGGGCCTCGGCGGACTTGCCGGAGCGGTACTCCTGCCAGAAGCGCATCAGGCCGCTGGCCAGGACCATGACCAGGACGATGATGACCCCGGTCAGGTCGGTTTCCTCGCCTTCCTGCAGGGGCAGCCAGAAGTCGGTGATGAAGCTGATGAGGGTCAGCGTCATCAGCACGTAGATGAAGGGGTTGTTGAAGGCCTTGAGCACTTGCACCAGGGCGTGGGGCGGCTTGTCGTGGGCGACCTCGTTGAAGCCTTCACGTTGCAAGCGGCCTTCGGCGTCGAGTTCGGTCAGGCCAGCGGGGGTGGTCTTGACGTTGGCGAAGGTCACCGCCAGGCCGTTCTGTGCCTCACGGGCAGCGCGCATCGACAGCCGGGTGTCGTCGGCTGTGGCGCCCTGGGTGGTTTTTTTCGGGGTTTTTACGGTGGTCATAGCGTGTGCTCCTGCCGCAGGCTTGCGGCACGACACACCGACAACTCAACTAATGAAAGACGAGCGAAAGTATGTCGAGCCGCCCATAAGCGATCGATTCAGGGAGTTATGTTTCTTATGCTTTAACGTTCGCTGCATACCGGGCAACAACGGGTATGCAGCGAACCGTCTACTGGCTTCGTCCATGGTGGTATCCACTGTTTTTTATGTTTAAGCAGGCAATAGAAAGTTGCCGAATTCCTGAATAAGGAAAACGCTGGTTAAAGAGTCGGTAGAACGTTCAGGTCAACTGAAAGTGCGCGCGCCGAAGTTCAGGCCGAGCACGCGGCCGACCTGCTGCAACAGATGCGCGAAGCGGCGGTTCGGTGGTTCCTGGCTTTCGTCCAGGCGCCAGCGTTGCTGGAGTTGCCCGCTCAGGGGACAGACGCGCCAATGGGCACGCAGATGATGCTGCAGGCGCGAAGGAGGGGAGGACAAGGTGGCGCGGGCCATGGTTGCTTGCGCGTGGCACCGCTTGGCGCGCGTCGCATTGGCGAAGGCGCGGACACCGGGTATTACCGTGGATGTGAAGTTCATAACATGCCTCGCGACCGGACTGGCGCCGGTGAGGCAAGTTACGGCGGAGCGTCAAGCCCTAGCGCAGCTCACCCGACCGAGGTGTCGAGTCCCGTCAATATTTGGGTTAAGTGCCCGGCTCTGCACATTCGCATCAGCCAGACAGCGTCTAGATACTGTGTCCATTGGATTCTTTTGTGAGTTGAAAAAAGGCCGGAATAACCGGCCCGCGCAATTTACGCAGGCGACTTAATGAAGTCAACCTTGGAAGGCATATTATTCAGGTATCAGACAGGTGAGAGTTGGATGGATGCAAGTGGGGGGTGTTAAGAACAGCCGATATATAACGATGTTGTTCCACCCGGCGCCCATGAAAGTGCCGCTGATTATCATGGGCCCGGGTGGTTAATGCCGGTCAGTTAAGAGAAATAAAACCGAACATAGAACCCGTGGCGAGGGAGCAAGCTCCCTCGCCACGGGTTCTATGTTCGGCTGGTCTTTGGCTTAACTGATCGGCATTATCCCGGGTGGTTTCTTCAGTCAGTCGGCCTGGGTAGTCAGGACTCTTTACCCTTGAGCAGCGCGTAAATCGCCATGGAGTGTCCATGGCCCAGGTCGAAGTCGGACTTGAGCCATTCGATGATCTGGCCGGCCTTGACGCCCGCTTTCAATTTGCCGTCTTCGGCGAAGCCCTTTTCGTTCGCCAGTTGCTTGAGGTCGGCCGGCGATTTGCCGGTCTTGGCCTGGATGTTGTCGAGATAGGCTTGGAAGGACATGACGTGGCAGCTCCTGGATGCACAAAGGGGTGGAGTCAATCCTAGACGGATTTTTCCTGTTTGCAGCCATCCCGCTGGCTGGCGCAAGCGTTGCGAGCTGGCAAAAAAAGGCCCGCCCACTGCTGTGAGTGGACGGGCCCGTGTCGCGGATCAGTTCTTGTTCAGGTCCACATCCTTGGTTTCACGCAGGCACAACAAGCCCACCACCAGGCTGACCCCGGTGATCAGCACCGGATACCACAGCCCGTAGAAGATATCCCCGGTGTACACCACCAGCGCGAACGACACGGTCGGCAGGAAGCCGCCGAACCAGCCATTGCCGATGTGATAGGGCAGGGACATTGAGGTGTAGCGGATGCGGGTCGGGAACAGCTCGACCATCAGCGCCGCCAGCGGCCCGTAGCACATGGCCGAGATGATGATCAGGGCCACGATCAGGGCGACGATCATCGGTTTGTTGATCAACTGGGTGTCGGCCGTCTGCGGATAGCCGGCCAGGGTCACGGCACCGCGCAGGGCGGCTTCGTCGTAACCGTCGATTTTCACTTCGCCGATGCTCACCTGCACGTTGCTGCCGGCCGGTGCGGCTTCGCTGTTGTAGGGCAGGCCCTGTTTGACCAGGAAGGTCTTGACCTTGTCGCAAGGGCTGTCAAAGCGTGCCTTGCCCACCGGGTCGAACTGGAAGGTGCAGGTTGCCGGGTCGGCCAGCACGGTGATCGGCGCCTGCTGGCTGGCGCGGTCGATCGCCGGGTTGGCGTAGTGGGCGAGGGTCTTGAAGATCGGGAAGTACAGCACGGTGGCCAGCAGCAGGCCGAGCATCAGGATCGGCTTGCGGCCGACCCGGTCCGACAACCAGCCGAAGAACACGAAGAACGGCGCGCCGATCACCACGCTGACGATCAGCAAGGTATTGGCCAGGGCAGGGTCCATTTTCAGGAACTGGGTGAGGAAGAACAGCACATAGAACTGGGCGGCGTAGAAGGTCACCGCTTGCCCGGCGTTGATGCTGAACAGGGCGATCAGGACGACCTTGAGGTTTTCCCAGTTGCCGAAGGATTCGCGGATCGGTGCCTTGCAGGACTTGCCTTCCTCCTTCATTTTCAGGAACGCCGGCGACTCGTGCAGGCTCAGGCGGATCCAGGTGGAAATGCCCAGCAGCACGATCGACAGCAGGAACGGAATGCGCCAGCCCCAAACTTCGAACTGGTCACCGGTGAAGTAACGACAGCCGAGCACCACCAGCAGCGACAGCAGCAGGCCGAGGGTGGCGGTGGACTGAATCCAGCTGGTGTGGAAACCGCGCTTGCCCATGGGCGCGTGCTCGGCGACGTAGGTTGCAGCCCCGCCGTATTCGCCGCCCAGTGCCAGGCCCTGGAGCATGCGCAGCACCACCAGGATGATCGGCGCGGCAATCCCGATGCTGGCGTAGTTGGGCAACAGGCCGACACAGAAGGTTGCCACCCCCATCAGGACGATGGTCGCCAGGAAGGTGTACTTGCGCCCGATCATGTCCCCCAGGCGGCCGAACACCAGGGCGCCGAAGGGGCGCACGATGAAACCGGCGGCGAAGGCCATCAGGGCGAAGATAAAGGCCGTCGTGTCGTTGACCCCGGCAAAGAACTGTTTGCTGATCACCGCCGCGAGGGCGCCGTAGAGGAAGAAGTCGTACCACTCGAAGACCGTCCCCAGGGACGAGGCGAAAATGACTTTCTGCGTATCCTTGCTGGTGCCGGCGCTGAGCGTTCCGGCGACAGCTTGAGCCTGTTCTGACATATCGGTTTCCCTCACAGTGTTTATTTATTGTTGTTCCACTGTCAGCGCCGGCCTTGTGGGCGGGCGCCGCTATTCCATTGGCGAGCGAGCAGGTGTTTCAAGACAGTGCGGTCAGGTGTTTGTCCGGTGCGGTGCTCCTTGTCGATGCGGCGAGAATCAGCTGCGCCGCTTTCTCGGCGATCATCAGCGTGGGTGAACAGGTATTGCCGGAGGTGATGCGCGGCATGATCGAGGCATCGGCGATGCGCAGGCCGGGAATGCCGTGCACCCGTAGCTGGGCGTCCACCACGGCTTCGGCGTCGTGGCCCATGCGGCAGGTGCCGACCGGGTGGAAGATGGTGGTGCCGATCCGCGCGGCGGCTTCATGCAGCTGCTCTTCTGTCTGCAAGGCCGCGCCCGGCAGGTATTCCACCGGGTTGAATGGCTGCAGGGCCGGTGCGGCGACAATGCGCCGGGTCAGGCGAATGGCATCGGCGGCCACCCGCAAGTCTTCGGGGTGACTCAGGTAGTTGGGCTGGATCAAGGGTGCGTGTTGCGGGTCGGTGGAGCCGATCTCCACCCGGCCACGGCTTTGTGGGCGCAGGTCGCAGACCGACGCGGTGAATGCCGCGAAGGGGTGCAAGGGCTCGCCGAAACGCTCCAGCGACAGCGGCTGGACATGGTACTGGAGGTTTGCCGAAGTCTGCTCCGGCCCGGAGCGGGCAAAGGCGCCCAGTTGGCTGGGGGCCATCGCCAGCGGACCGCTGCGGTCGTACAGATAGCGCAGGCCCATGCCCATTTTACCCCACACACTACCGGCGATCTGGTTCAGGGTGCGGGCGTTTTCCAGTGTGTAGATCAACCGCAGCTGCAAGTGATCCTGCAGGTTGCCGCCGACGCCGTTGAGTTCATGAACGACGCCTATCCCCAGGCGCTTGAGCAAGCTGGCAGGGCCGATACCGGAGCGTTGCAGGATGCTCGGCGAGCCGACGGAGCCGGCGCTGAGGATGATTTCCCGGCGGGCGCGGAATGAGGTGGCCTGGCCCTGCCAGCGGGCCATGACGGTGCTGGCCCGGCCGTTCTCCAGCAGCACGCGGTCGACCTCGACGCCGGTCAGCACGGTGAGGTTGGCACGCTGGGCAACGGGTTTGAGAAAGGCCTTGGCCGCGTTCCAGCGGACTCCGGCTTTCTGGTTGACCTGAAAGTAGCCGCAGCCTTCGTTGTCGCCCTGGTTGAAGTCATCGATGTTGGCGATGCCACTTTGTTCGGCGGCCGTGCGGAAGGCATCGAGAATCGGCCATGACAGGCGCTGGCGTTCGACCCGCCATTCCCCGGCGGCGCCATGAAAGTCCGAGTCACCGGCAAAGTGGTTTTCGCTGCGCTTGAACAGCGGCAGTACGTCGCTCCAGCTCCAGCCGGGGTTGCCGTCGGCGGCCCAACCATCGTAATCGGTGGCCTGGCCACGCATGTAGATCATGCCGTTGATCGAGGAACTGCCCCCCAGCACCTTGCCCCGCGGGTAGCTCAGGCTGCGGTCCTGCAGGCCGGCTTGTGCTTGCGTCTTGTAGCACCAGTCGGTACGCGGGTTGCCGATGCAGAACAGGTAACCCACGGGAATGTGAATCCACGGATAGTTGTCGCGCCCACCCGCTTCGAGCAGCAACACCCGGTGCTGCGGGTTGGCGCTCAGCCGATTGGCCAGCAGGCAACCGGCCGGCCCGGCGCCGACCACGATGTAATCGTATGCATCAACGGCAGGTTGCATCCATGACCTCGCAGCGTGTTGTTCTTATTGGGATCCATCCTAGTTGTTAGTTTTCGGTAAAAGAATGTTAGTTTTTGCTCAGCCGCTGTGCGTTTTTAAACAGCGATCCACAGGCATGGATTCAGGGATGGCAGATGTTCGACTGGAATGACTTGCGGTTTTTTCTCGAGTTGCAACGCAGCGGGCGGTTGCTGACCGCCGCGCGGCGCCTGAAAACCACCCACGCCACCGTGGCCCGGCATATCGAGGCGATTGAGAAGAGCCTAGGGACGGCGCTGTTCGTCCAGCAGGCCCAGGGCTATGAGCTGACCCCGGCCGGCGAAGCGCTGCTCAAGCACGCCGAGGCCATGGAGAACGTCGCCTTGCTGGCGCAGGAGGAGATCACCCAGTCCACCGCGCCGTTGGGCAAGATCCGCGTCGGTGTGACCGAGGGCCTGGGCATCATGTTCCTCGCCAGCCGCATGAAAGGGCTGTTCGATCGTTATCCGGGGCTGGAGGTGGAGTTGGTGGCGGTGCCGCGCTTTGTCAGCATCCTCAACCGCGAGGCCGAGATCAGTATTCACCTGGAGCGCCCGGCCGCCGACATGCTGGTGACCCGCAAGCTGACCGACTACCGCCTGGCGCTGTATGCCAGTCAGGACTATCTGGACCGCTCGCCACCGCTGCGCAGTCGCGAAGACCTGGCGCGGCATGCCTGGATCGGCTACGTCGACGACCTGCTGTTCAGCCAGGAACTGATGTTCCTCAACAGTTTCTGCCGCAGTCCGCAGGTGGTGTTTCATAGCACCAGCGTGATTGCCCAGCAACAGGCGGCGCGAGCGGGGCTGGGGATCGCGGTCCTGCCGTGCTACATGGCCAGCAACGACCCGGGCCTGGTGCCACTGCTGCCCGCCGAAAGCCTGCAGCGCAGCTACTGGATCAGCACCCGCCGCGAGCTGCACAAGTCGGTACGGTTGCGGGTGTTATGGGATTACGTGGTGCAGTTGTGCGACAGCGAGCAGGCGCTGTTGCTGGGCCCCGTTGCCCCGTAGGCGCGGTACGTTCGCGCCTGCAGGGCGGGGTATTTCAAGGAAGCAATTCGAACGCGCTGCTGGCCAGCCGTTCGCCATTCACCAGCACATGCACTGCATGCAGGCCCGGGTAATGCTTTCGGGTGGTCAGTGCCCTGATGGACTGGGCACGGGAGATGGTCTCGCAGGCCTTGCCGGGCAGCGTCAGGACCTTGAGCTTGAAGACCTTTGTCGACGTGCTGCCGTTGGCCTTGACGTAGTCGATGGCATAGTCGATCACCAGGCGCTGACTGTCCTCGGTCGTGGACTTGATGGCAAACGACAGGGTGATGGTTTGCCCCAGCGCAATCACCGGTGGGTTGACCTTCAGGTCGATGATCCGCACTTCAGGCCTGCCACCGGCACCGATGATCGCCAATGCCCGCCGGTTGCCCTGTTTGATCAGGCTGCGCAGGGCATGTTTGGCGATCCATGCCGTGCGCGGGTCCTCCAGCGACCAGCCTTCGATCAGGCCCAGCACCCACTCGGGATGGTCCTTGGTGATGTCGTTGAGGTGGTTGGCCACCGACTTGCGTACATAGAGGCTGCTGTCGGCCTTGAGGTTGTCGAGGATCGCCGCCGCCAAGGTCGGGTCGGCCTGCACCCGCTCCAGGCGAAACGACCAGGGCAGGCGCGGGCGGCTACCCTCGCTGGCCAGGCGGCGTACGTGCTCGTTGGCATCCAGCGACCAGTCGTGCATCAACGCCATGGAGCGTTCGAAATCGCTGCGCAGAAAATGCCGGACCGCGAACTCCGAGGAGCCGAAGCGGGTGAAGTACTTCAGCGCGGCCATTGACTGTTCGTAGGCGTGCATCCCGTAGGTGGCGACGTACTGTGGCAGGCACATGCTGACAAAACTGCTGTTCAGCCGCGGTGCCAGTGGATGCAGGATGTCCAGGGTTTGCTCGTAGTTCAGTGGCAACACCGCGTGCAGGCAGTCGCCCACCCGGGCCATGAGTTGCATCACCGACAGCTCGCTCAGGCCGTCGTTGGCCATTGCCAGGAACCCCCTGGCGTCGAACGGCGGGTACACCGCGCACAGTTGCGTGGCGATATGTTCGAAGCGCTCGGCGTTGAAGATTTCCTTCAGCGCGGGGGCAGCGTCACTCATCCTGTGGTCCTCCTCGGTTCAACCCTTGCCCGATTGCTCTTCAATCTGGTCGGCGTCGAACAGGCGTGCCAGGTCGGCACGAGCCTGTTGCGCGGTCTGCATGACTTTGGCGGCGTCATCGTAGATCGCATGCTGGGTCTCGAGCACTTGTTCGTCGTGGTGCTTGAAGCGCTCGATGCGCGAATCGGCCTGGCTCTGGCTGAGCCCCAGGCCCACCAGGGTGCGGCGGCTCATTTCCAGGCTGGAGTAATAGGTTTCCCGCACGGCCTCGGTGCCCAGGTCCATCAGGCGGTGCACGTGCTGGCGGTTACGGGCTCGGGCGATGATCTTGACGTGGGGATAGAGTTTGCGCACCAGGGCGGCGGTCTTGATATTGGTCTCCGGGTCATTGGTGGCGATCACGAAGAATTCCGCCTGGCCGACCTTGGCCGCGCTGAGGATCTCCGGGCGCATCGGGTCGCCGTAAAACACCGGCACGCCGCCAAAGCTACGGGACAGTTCGATGGTTTCCACCGAGGTATCGAGGGCCACGAAACTGATCTTTTGTGCCCGCAGGATCCGCGCCACGATCTGCCCCATGCGGCCCATGCCGGCGATCACCACGCGCGGGGTATCGGAGTCGATTTCCCGCAGGTGCGGCGGCACGGCGATCGGCTCGACCCGGTTTTTCACCAGGCGCGCGCACATCAGCAGCAACAGCGGCGTCAGCGCCATGGACAGGGTGATGGTCAACACTTGCATGTCGTACAGCCGGGTGTCGAACAAGCCGTGATCGCGCCCGATCTTGAACACCACGAACGCAAACTCGCCACCGGCGGCCAGCACAATCCCCAGGCGCACGGCACTCAACCGATTCAGGCCACCGGCCATGCGCCCGACCAGGTACAGCAGGGGCAACTTGAGGGCGATCAACAACAGGGTCAGGCCCAGCACGGTCGCCGGGGCGCTGAACAGCAGGCTGATGTTGGCGCCCATGCCGACGCTCATGAAAAACAACCCCAGCAGCAGGCCCTTGAAGGGTTCGATCTGGGCTTCCAGTTCATGCCGGTACTCGGAGTCCGCCAGCAGCAAGCCGGCGAGGAACGCACCGAGGGCCATCGACACGCCGACTTCGTCCATCAGCCACGCGGTACCCATCACCACCAGCAAGGCGGTGGCGGTGGAGACTTCCGGCAGGTTGGCCTTGGCGACGATGCGAAACACCGGGCGCAACAGGTAGCGGCCACCGACCACCACCACGGCGATGCTGCCCAGCACCCGCAGGCCATGATCGAGGTTCTCGGCCGTGCTGGTGCTGTGGTCGACGCCGGCCAGCAGCGGGACCATGGCGATCAGCGGGATCGCCGCGATGTCCTGGAACAGCAGGATGGCAAACGCCAGCCGCCCGTGGGGGCTGGTCAGCTCCTTGCGCTCGGCCAGGCTTTGCAGGCCGAAGGCAGTGGACGACAACGCCAGCCCCAGGCCGAGCACGACGGCACTGTTGAGCGGCTGGCCAAAGGTGTAGTACGCCAGCACCCCGATCACTGAACCGGTCAGCAGCACTTGCGCCAGACCGACACCGAACACCGATTTGCGCATCACCCACAGGCGTCGTGGCGACAGCTCCAGGCCGATGATGAACAGCAGCAGTACGACACCGAGTTCGGAAATGTGCATGACGCTTTGCGGGTTGTCGATCAACCCCAGCACGGCAGGCCCGATGAGCACCCCGGCCAGCAGGTAGCCCAGCACCGCCCCCAGTTGCAGGCGCTTGGCCAGAGGCACGGTGAGCACGGCCGCGAATAAAAAAACGACTGCGGCCTGCAGCAGGTTGCCTTCATGTGGCATGGATCACTCCTGGATTCTCGACATTTGAATGCACGGCGCCAACGCCGTCATGTTCGACGCGCAGTGTAAGGGTGTGGCGCATCGGGTGCATCCGTGGATAAGGCGCAGTGCCCGGCAAATCTGACAGTGTACCGCCATGGAGAGGCTGGATTAACATAGCCAACCGCCACTACTGGCCAGGATCGCAATCGCTATGACGGCAACTTATCAATGATCCCGATGTGGCTTGGTCTCTGCGCCATCGGGGTGATCGTTGTCTTGATCGCCGTACTGATCGTTCGTGAGCGCCGCTGGCGCCAACTCACGGCGCACTACCGCGCCATGCCTGGCGGGTTGCCCGTCCGCCCCACCATGGTGGAGGAGCCCGCGTCCACGGAGCTGGACGACGTCGAACGCTTCAAACGCAGCCAGTACTTCGCCCGCATCGGCACCTGGGACTGGGATGTCGACACCGAAAAACTCTATTGGTCCGATGGCATCTACGGCATGTTCGGCTTCAAGGTGGGCGAGGTCGTGCCCAGCTATCAACTGTACTGTTCCTGCGTGCACCCCGATGATCGGGAACGGGTGCGCGCCGGTGAGTTACGCTGCCTGGCGACGGGGGAAAACCATGACGAAGAGTACCGGGTGGTCTGGCCGGACGGCAGCGTCCACTGGCTGCGGGAAACCGGCAATGTGGTCAAGACGCCTGAGCAGTCCATTGTGAAAATGATGGGGGTGGTGCGCGACATCACCGACGAAAAAGCCAGTGCCAACCAGTTGCAACGCCTGGCCAGTGCGCTGGAACAGGCGCGCCGGAGTGCCACGCGAGTGATGCTGGTGTTTGTCGACCTCAATGGGTTCAAGGCGATCAACGACGATTTCGGGCACGCCGCCGGTGACCAGGTGCTGGTGACTACGGCCAGTCGCCTGAAAAATATCTTGCGGGCCAGTGACACCGTCGCGCGGATCGGCGGCGATGAATTTGTGGTCATCCTCGAAGGCTTGCCTCAAGGCAAGAGCCTGGAGGAAGAGGCCCGCAGTATCTGCCAGAAAATCTTCAGCGAGCTTTCCCCGTCGATCAACGTCGGCAAGGCGCATCGACAGATTGGCACCAGCCTCGGGGTTGCGGTATTCCCCGATCACGCGCCGAGCATGGACACGCTGCTACACATCGCCGACCTGGCCATGTATGAGGCCAAGCGCAGTGGCAACAATCAGTACCGGTTGGGCCGGCACTCGGCAAGCCAGCCCCCAGGAACTGCGCCCGACGGTGGCATAGCCGTGAAGCTGGCACAGTCATAGCACCCGATACTGGCAACCCGCTGCGGATAGGCAAGGACACCTGAGGTTGCCAACCGGGCGGTTTTCTGGGAAAACCCTGCCCCTCAACGCCCGGTCGGGCCAGCGAACAGACGAGAGCGGTAATGAACGACGAATTACAAGTCATCGACCTTGAAGTGGGTACCGGCAAAGCCGCGGTAAAAGGCGCCCTGATCACCACCCAATACCGTGGCTGCCTGGAGGACGGCAGTGAATTCGATTCCTCCTGGTCTCGCGGCAAGCCGTTCCAGTGTGTGATCGGTACCGGCCGGGTGATCAAGGGCTGGGACCAGGGCATCATCGGCATGCAGGTCGGCGGCAAGCGCAAACTGTTGGTGCCGGCGCACCTGGCTTATGGCGAGCGGACGATGGGGGCCATCCCGCCCAACTCGAATCTGGTGTTCGAGATTGAATTGCTGGAAGTGTTGACCCGCGACGACTGATGGCAATCATGATTGGGCCGGTTGTCGCTCGCTGAACAACGGGATGCGTCCGTTCAAGGAAGGGCGGTAGGACCAGGCCAATGAGTCCAGTGCCATACCCTGTCTCAGGAGTTCACTGACGGTGCTGCTGGCGATGTGCATGGCCAGTGGTTGCCCCGGGCATTGGTGGCGGCCGGCGCCGAAGGTGAAGCTGCGCCGCTGCGGGCGCTCGAGGATGAAAGTGTCCGGCTGCTCGTTGAGTTGCGGGTCGCGATTGGCCGAGGCCAGCAGCACCAGAATCGCATCGCCGGTGTTGAGGCTCACGCCCTCGATCTCGCATGGGGCCGCGACAAAACGTCGAGTGTTCTGTACGGGCGGGTCAAAGCGCTGGACTTCCGCCAGCAGATCGTCGATTCGCACCGGGGGTGCGGCGCATTTCACGCTCAAGCGCCGGGTTGCGAATCAGCGCCAGCACCGCGTTGCCGATCAACCCGGCGCTGGCCTCATAGGTTTGAGAGAACAGGCCGATGAGGTTGGCGAGCAGGGTGTCGCGCTCGCTCAGGCGCTGGGCAATACCTTCCAGCAACGGGCTTTGGCCGTCATCGGCGCTCAGGCGTGTGCTGAAGTAATCGCTCAAGTGTTCGGCGGCCCGGTGGGCTGCGTCCAGTTGTTCGGGCGCGCTCAGGGGCGACAGGCAGGCGACGAAATCGGCGGTCAATTGGCTGAGTATCCGGCTTTCGCTTGCCGTGAAGCCGAGCAATGCGGCAACCACGCACACCGGGCCTGTGAACATGGCCTGGTGCAGCCCGTCGGCGGTCGGAGTGATCGAACGGGTGCGGAGCAGGTCTCGGACGCGGGCGCTGTCGATGATCTCCAGCCCCGGTGCAATGGCGGATCGAGGGCAACGCTGGCGTGCACCGTCGTTCATCCGCATCAACAGGCCGAACACCTTACCCGCCGCGCCCTGTGCGATGGCATTGGGCACCGGTTCGTGGGCCGGACGAACCCTGCAATCGGGATGGGCCAGTACGGCCGCGACGGCCTCGGCGCTGCTGGCCACCCACAGGCGCAGGCCTGGATCGAAGGACAAGCCGCCGGCAGCCCGCAGGCTGGCGTAGTAAGGGTAGGGGGCGGCGTGGGTCGCGGCGGTGATCGGGTCCATGAAGCGCTGCCTATTCGTCGTGGAAAGTGTTGCTATTCTCTGCGGTTCGACAGGGCGACGATTCGTCCGGGAGCGAAATATGAGCGTATCGAACACAGAGCAACACGACGTCGGCGTCTCGCAGGTCGCCGCCGCGATTGCCGAGCCTGCCAGGACAAAAATCCTGTGCTCGTTGATGGACGGCCACGCCCGCACCAGCACTGAACTGGCGAGCATTGCCCAGGTCAGCGCGTCCACGGCCAGCGCCCACCTGGCCAGGCTCAAGGAACTGGCGTTGGTGCGCCTGCACGTCCAGGGTCGCCATCGTTACTACAGTCTTGCGGACCAGCGCGTCGCCCAGGCACTGGAGGCGCTGATGGTGATCGGCCAGAACGCCGCGCCAACCTTCACCTCGCGCACCCCGGATCGCCTGCAATTCGCCCGGACCTGCTACGACCACATGGCGGGCACGCTGGCGGTCGTGCTGCACGACCGGATGCTCGAGGCCGGGTGGTTGTTGGTGACCGATCAGCAGTCATATCGGTTGAGCGACAGCGGCGAGGCGTTGTTCGAAGGGCTGGGGGTCGAGGTCAAGGACTTGAGCGCATTGCGCCGGCGTTTTGCCTGTCCGTGCCTGGACTGGAGCATGCGTCGCCCCCATCTGGGCGGCTCATTGGGGGCGGCCTTGCTGACGACCGCGATCAAGCGCAAATGGCTCACTCAGGACCTGGACAGCCGGGCGCTGGCGTTGACAGCGACGGGGCGCAAGGAAATCAGCCGCCGATTCGCGATCGAGCTGCCGGTCCAGTTACCGACAACGCCCCGCACGTCCACTGAAACCAAGCGCCGAACGATCGCCAGCCCTGCGCCTTAACGGCTGGCCGTGGCCATCAGCACGCCGAAGCCGGCAAAGGTCACGCCCGAGACTTTTGCCGCCAGCCAGGAACCCTTCGGGCTCGACAACCAGCCCTTGGCGGCATTGGCGAGCAGCGCATAGCTGCCGTGGACCAGGATCACCAGCACAGCGTAGGAGCTGACCAGCTTGAAGAACTGGGCGTAGAAGTGTGCCGAGGTGTCGATGAACTGCGGGAACACCGCGAGGAAGAAAAACACCGCCTTGGGGTTCAACAACTGGATCGAGGCCGCTTCGATGAAGCGATAGCCGGGGCTTGCGGCGGGTGTTTCCAACAGTGCGCTGAAACGGTCCGAGCGCCAGCTTTTGTAGCCCAGGTACAGCAGGTAGGCGGCGCCTGCGTATTTCAATGCGGTGAAGGCGTGCGCCGAAGTGGCGAGTATCAGGCCGACGCTGGTGGCACTGATGGTGGCGACCACAAACGCCCCCGAGGCGATCCCCAGAATCCCGGGCAGTGCCCCGGCCCAGCCGTGGCGCAGGGCGTTGGACAGCGTCAGGATCACACCAGGCCCGGGGCTCAAAATGGTCAGGGTGGCGAAAAGTAGAAAGAGTCCGTAACTGTTCATGTCTTGCTCCGTCAGGGGGCGCTGGCTGTGTGCCGGCAGATTGGCGTGGTGACGAGGGCATGACAAACGCTTTAAATGCAGTGCATATGTGACAAAATTAGACCCATGATAAATTCACTCCCTCCCCTGAACGCTGTCCGCGCCTTTGTCGTTGCGGCTCGCCACCAGAGTTTCAGCCTGGCGGCCGAGGAACTGCATGTCAGCCACAGCGCCGTCAGCCGGCACATCAAGCGGCTTGAAGAGCACCTGAGTGTGCTGCTGTTCGAGCGGCGTATCCGCCAATCGCTGCTGACCCCGGCCGGCCAGCGCTTCTATGAGCAGGTCAGCGCCGGGCTGGCGCAGATTGCCGATGCCGCCGACGCGCTGAAACAGCAGGCCGCGCTGCCGACGGTGAAGGTCAACGTCCGCCCGTCCTTCGCCATGCTGTGGCTGGCGCCCCGGCTTGCGGATTTCACGGCGCAACACCCGCAGATCACACTGCAGGTCATGACCCAGACCCAGGCACCTGACCCTGCGCGCGACGGGTTCGACATTGTCATTCGTCGTGGTCGTGATGACTGGGCGCCGAGCATCGAGGCGCACAGCCTGTTTGCCGATGAGTTGGTGCTGGTCGCCGCGCCCTCGCTGCTGGCGCGTCTGGCGCTGGCTGACCTCGACGCCTTGAGTCGGCACACGCTGCTGATCGCCAAGGCGCGCCGCGAAGACTGGCACCATTGGGCCCTGCATGTTGGTCAGCCACCGGCAGCCACCCAGTTGACCCGGCAGTTCGATCACATGCACCTGGTGCTGGAAGCCGTCGTGGCGGGGCAGGGCATTGCCTTGTGCCCGACCTCCCTGCTGGGCACCCACCTGTCGAGCGGACGCCTGGTCTGCCCGCTGCCCGGGCTGCGCATGCCGTTGCCGCGTTATTACTACGGGGTTGCGCCGCACGCCAGTGCGCACACGCGGCTCTTTGTGGACTGGCTGCTCGCCCAGGGCGGCATGGCGCTGTAGGTGCAGTTACATAAAAAAACCCACCCGACGCTTTGGCGAAGGGTGGGCTTTTCAGTACCAGGGGGCGTTGATCAGACCTTGACGATCCAGCCCGCTGGCGCTTCGATGTCGCCGGTTTGCACGCCGGTCAACTCTTTGTAGAGCTTCTGGGTGATCGGGCCGACTTCGGTTTCGCTGTGGAACACGTGCAGGTGGTCGTTGTAGCTGATCCCGCCGATCGGTGTGATCACTGCAGCGGTACCGCAGGCACCGGCTTCCTTGAAGTCCGACAGCTTGTCGATGAACACGTCGCCTTCGACCACTTTCAGACCCAAACGGGTCTGGGCCAGCTCGATCAGCGACAGACGGGTGATACCCGGCAGTACCGAGGGAGATTTCGGCGTGATGAAGGTGTCGTCGTGGGTGATACCGAAGAAGTTGGCCGAGCCGACTTCTTCGATTTTCGAGTGAGTCATCGGGTCCAGGTAGATGCAGTCGGCGTAGTGCGCCTTCTTGGCCTGGGAGCCAGGCATCAGGCTGGCGGCGTAGTTGCCACCGACCTTGGCCGCGCCGGTGCCCTGTGGGGCGGCACGGTCATAGCTGGAGATCAGGAAGTTGTGCGGGGTCAGGCCACCCTTGAAGTAGGCGCCGACCGGGATGCAGAAGATCGAGAAGATGAACTCGGGGGCAGTGCGCACGCCGATGTTGTCACCCACGCCGATCACGAACGGACGCAGGTACAGCGCGCCGCCGGTGCCGTACGGCGGAATGAAGCGCTCGTTGGCGCGGACCACGGCCTTGCAGGCCTCGACGAACTGCTCGGTGTCCACCTGTGGCATCAGCAGGCGGGCGCAGCTGCGCTGCATGCGCAGGGCATTCTGATCCGGACGGAACAGGTTGATCGAGCCGTCCTTGCAGCGATAGGCCTTCAGGCCTTCGAAGCATTGCTGACCGTAGTGCAGGGCGGTCGAGCCTTCGCTGATGTGCAACACGTTATCTTCGGTCAGGGTGCCTGCGTCCCACTCGCCATTACGCCAGTGCGACAGATAACGCTTGTCTGTCTTGATGTAGTCAAAGCCCAGCTTGTCCCAATTGATGCTCTCGTTACCCATGACACCCTCTATCACTTAACAATCGCCTGAACGGTTCAAGGCTTCTGGCGTTTTACTGGATGGGCACAACAATACTTCATTCCGGGGTGGTTTCGCAGCCCGGACGATGGAGGGATTGGCAAAAGTTGTAGCTTGCTTGCCGATCCCTCTGTTTTTTACCCCTTTGTGGCGAGGGAGCTTGCTCCCGCTCGGGTGCGAAGCACCCGTAAAATCTGGCTCCCCGGTGCAGCAGGCATATCGAGGATGCCGGTTTTGGGCCGCTACGCAGCCCAGCGGGAGCAAGCTCCCTCGCCACGGGGGTTGTGCGGTTACAGGTGTAGCGCATGCCCCAAGGCACGCAGCGCCGCTTCCTGCACCGCTTCACCCAGGGTCGGGTGGGCGTGGATGGTGCCGGCGATGTCTTCCAGGCGCGCGCCCATTTCCAGGGACTGGCCGAACGCGGTGGACAGCTCGGACACGCCAACGCCCACGGCTTGCCAGCCAACAATCAGATGATTGTCACGTCGCGCCACCACCCGCACGAAGCCGCTTTTCGATTCCAGGGTCATCGCCCGGCCGTTGGCCGCGAACGGGAAGTTCGCCACGATGCAGTCCAGGCCTGCGGCCTTGGCTTCGTCCGGGGTCTTGCCGACCACCACCAGTTCCGGGTCGGTAAAGCACACGGCGGCGATGGCGGCAGGGTTGAACTCGCGCTGTTTGCCCGAGATCAGTTCGGCGACCATTTCACCTTGCGCCATGGCACGGTGGGCCAGCATCGGTTCGCCGCTCAGGTCGCCAATGGCGTAGACGTTGCGCATGCTGGTCTGGCAGCGGTTGTCGATCTTGATCGACGAACCATTCATGTCCAGGTTCAGCGCTTCAAGGTTCCAACCCTGAGTGTTCGGTCTACGGCCCACGGCCACCAGCACCTGATCGGTTTCCAGGCTCAGGGTGTCGCCATTCGGGTCCATGACTTGCAAGGTGTTTGATTTAGAATCAAAGGCTTGCACGCTATGCTTCAAGTAAAGCTTCACGCCAAGCTTCTTCAGTTCTTCGTGTACTGGTTGCGTCAATTCGGCGTCGTAGGCTGGCAGGATGCGCTCCTGGGCTTCAACCACGCTGACCTCGGCACCGAGCTTGCGGTAGGCAATCCCCAGCTCCAGGCCGATATAGCCGCCGCCGACCACGATCAGGCGTTTGGGCACGCTGTTCGGCGCCAGGGCTTCGGTGGAGGAGATGATCGGTCCGCCGATTGGCAGCATCGGCAGGTTGACGCTGGTCGAACCGGTGGCGAGCACCAGGTGCTCGCACTGGATGCGGGTGTCGCCGACGTCCACGGTTTTGCCGTCGATGACCTTGGCCCAGCCTTGAATCACCTGGACCTTGTTCTTTTTCAGCAGGGCCGCGACGCCGGTGGTCAGGCGATCGACGATGCCGTCCTTCCACTCGACGCTCTTGCCGATGTCCAGGGTCGGTGCCGAGACATTGATGCCCAGCGCCGAATGCTGGCTGTGGTGCCGGGTCTGGTGGAACTGCTCGGCGACATGGATCAGCGCCTTGGAGGGAATGCAGCCGATATTCAGGCAGGTGCCGCCCAACGATTGGCCTTCGACCAAAATGGTCGAGATACCCAACTGGCCGGCGCGGATCGCCGTCACATAGCCGCCAGGGCCGCCGCCGATGATCAGCAGCGTGGTGTTCAGAGTCTGCATTCTTTACTCCATAAACAGGGTGGCGGGTTGTTCGAGCAGAGCGCGAATGGCCTGGATGAAGAGCGCCGCGTCCATGCCGTCGACCACCCGGTGATCGAAGGAGCTGGAGAGGTTCATCATCTTGCGGATCACCACCTGGCCCTTGATCACCATCGGCCGCTCAACGATCTTGTTGACGCCGACGATGGCCACTTCCGGCAGGTTCAACACCGGGGTGCTGACGATGCCGCCCAGGGCGCCCAGGCTGGTCAGGGTGATGGTCGAGCCGGACAACTCGTCACGGCCGGCCTTGCCAGTGCGTGCGGCGGTGGCCAGGCGGGCGATTTCCGCGGCGCTGTCCCACAGGCTGCGCGCTTCGGCGTGCCGCACCACGGGCACCATCAAACCGATGTCGGCTTGAGTGGCGATGCCCACATGCACGGCGCCGAGGCGGGTGATGACCTGGGCTTCGTCGTCGTAACGGGCGTTGATCTGCGGGAAGTCGCGCAGGGCAACGACCATGGCGCGCACCAGGAACGGCAGCAAGGTCAGCTTGCCGCGGGTGGCACCGTGTTTTTCATTCAGGTGCGCACGCAGCTCTTCCACCGCGGTGACGTCGATTTCCTCGACATAGCTGAAATGCGCGGCGCGCTGGGTGGCGTCCTGCATGCGCTGGGCGATTTTGCGGCGCATGCCGATGACCGGGATCTGCTCTTCGTCATGGCGTTCGCTGTAGGCCGCGCCGGCAGCGGGTTTGGCCGAAGGACCCTGTATCAGGTAGGCCTCAAGGTCCTCGTGCAGAATACGCCCGGCGGGACCGGTGCCCTGAACCAGGCGCAGTTGAATGCCGGCGTCCAATGCGTGCTTGCGCACGGCCGGTGATGCCAGCGGACGTTCGTTGGCTTCGCGAGCCACTGGCGCCTGGGGCGCTGGGCGGCAGGCGGCTGCCGGTTTGCTGGCGACCATGGTTTCGACCTTGGGGGCCGGCGCGGGCGCGGGCGCGGCTTTCGGTGCCTCGGCTTTGACGTCGGCCACGGCGGCCGGTTGCGCGGACTCTTTGTAGTTGCCCGCGCCTTCGACTTCGATGCTGATCAAGATGCTGCCAACGGCCATGACTTCGCCGGGCACACCGCCCAGGGAGATCACCTTGCCGTGCACCGGCGACGGGATGTCGACCATCGCCTTGTCGGTCATCACATCGGCCAGTAGCTGGTCTTCGACCACCATGTCGCCGACCTTGACGTGCCAGGCCGACAGTTCAACTTCTGCAATGCCTTCGCCAATGTCCGGCATTTTAATAACGTGCGTGCCCATTCAGACCTCCATGACCCGTTTCAAAGCCGCGCCCACACGGGACGGGCCAGGGAAATACGCCCACTCTTGCGCGTGGGGGTAGGGGGTGTCCCAACCGGTCACGCGTTCGATTGGCGCTTCCAGGTAGTGGAAGCAGTGTTCCTGCACCAGCGACACCAGTTCGGCGCCAAAACCGCAGGTGCGGGTGGCTTCGTGGACGACTACGCAACGTCCGGTTTTCTTCACCGACTTGACGATGGTGTCCAGGTCCAGCGGCCACAGGCTGCGCAGGTCGATGACTTCGGCGTCGATGCCGGTTTCTTCGGCGGCCACTTGCGACACATACACTGTGGTGCCGTAGGTCAGGACGGTGACGGCCGAGCCCGGGCGGGTGATGGCGGCGACGTCCAGCGGGACGGTGTAGTAACCGTCCGGCACCTGGGCGGCCGGGTGTTTCGACCACGGCGTTACCGGGCGGTCGTGGTGGCCGTCGAACGGGCCGTTGTACAGGCGTTTTGGCTCGAGGAAGATCACCGGGTCATCGTTTTCGATGGCCGCGATCAGCAGGCCCTTGGCGTCGTAGGGGTTGGACGGCATGACCGTGCGCAGGCCGCAGACCTGGGTGAACATCGCTTCGATGCTCTGGCTGTGGGTCTGGCCACCGTAGATGCCACCGCCACACGGCATGCGCAGGGTCATCGGGGCGGTGAACTCGCCGGCCGAACGATAACGCAGGCGCGCGGCTTCGGAGATGATCTGGTCCGACGCCGGGTAGACGTAGTCGGCGAACTGGATCTCGGCCACCGGACGCAGGCCGTAGGCACCCATGCCCACCGCCACGCCGACGATGCCGCTTTCCGAGATCGGCGCGTCGAACACTCGCGAGGTGCCGTACTTGTTCTGCAAGCCTTCGGTGCAACGGAACACACCGCCGAAGTAACCGACGTCCTGGCCGAACACCACGACGTCGTCGTCGCGCTCGAGCATCACGTCCATGGCCGAGCGCAGGGCCTGGATCATGGTCATGGTGGTGGTGGTCATGGCGGTATCCAACTCAATAGTGTTGTTGTGATCGTTCATGTCAGATCCCCAGCTCTTGGCGCTGGCGCTTCAAGTGCTCTGGCATCTCTTTGTAGACGTCTTCGAACATGGTCGCGGCGCTCGGGATCTGGCCACCGGCGAGGGTGCCGTACTGCTCGGCTTCTTTCTGCGCGGCAATTACCTGGGCCTCGAGTTCGGCGCTCAGGGCTACATGTTCCTCTTCGGACCACTGGCCGATCTTCACCAGGTGCTGCTTGAGGCGCGCGATCGGGTCGCCCAGCGGGAAGTGGCTCCAGTCATCGGCGGGACGGTACTTGGACGGATCATCCGACGTCGAGTGCGGGCCTGCACGGTAGGTGACCCACTCGATCATGGTCGGGCCGAGGTTGCGGCGGGCGCGTTCGGCGGCCCAGGCAGAGGCGGCGTAGACCGCGATGAAATCGTTGCCGTCGACCCGCAGGGAGGCGATGCCGCAGCCCACGCCACGACCGGCAAAGGTGGTGGCTTCACCGCCGGCAATGGCCTGGAAGGTGGAGATGGCCCACTGGTTGTTGACCACGTTGAGGATCACCGGCGCACGGTACACGTGGGCAAAGGTCAGGGCGGTGTGGAAGTCCGATTCGGCGGTGGCGCCGTCGCCGATCCAGGCCGAGGCAATCTTGGTATCGCCCTTGATGGCGGAGGCCATGCCCCAGCCCACTGCCTGGATGAACTGGGTGGCGAGGTTACCCGAAATGGTGAAGAAACCGGCTTCCTTGACCGAATACATGATCGGCAACTGACGGCCCTTGAGCGGATCGCGCTCGTTGGACAGCAACTGGCAGATCAGGTCCACCAGCGGCACGTCGCGGGCCATCAGGATGCTTTGCTGGCGGTAGGTGGGGAAGCACATGTCGTCGATGTTCAAGGCCAGGGCCTGGGCGCTGCCGATGGCTTCTTCGCCAAGGCTCTGCATGTAGAACGACATTTTTTTCTGACGTTGGGCGACGACCATGCGGTTGTCGTAGATCCGCGTCTTGAGCATGGCGCGCATGCCTTGGCGCAGAATCTCCACCGGCACGCCTTCGGCCCATGGGCCCAGAGCATTGCCCTGGTCGTCGAGCACGCGAATCAGGCCCCGGGCAAGGTCCGCGGTGTCGGCGGGTTCAACGTCGATTGGGGGTTTGCGCACCGTGCCGGCATCGGTCAGGTGCAGGTAGGAGAAGTCGGTTTTGCAACCGGGACGGCCCGAAGGTTCGGGAACGTGCAGGCGCAGCGGTTCATACGCTTGGTTCATGGCTTCTACGCTCGATCTTGTGAATTTCTTGTAGTGAGCTGACGGTCATTCTTCGATAAAAGAAATCTTGTCCTACAACAATCATAGGCCGGCCCAAGAAGAATATTTCTCTCTGTTTCATTGCGCTTTAGGCTGTTTGAGGATAAAAATTCTGAATAAACATAAAAAACAGGTGGTTTTATCTCATGCGTAAGCTGGATCGTACGGATGTCGGCATTCTCAACAGCCTTCAGGAGAACGCGCGCATCACCAACGCCGACCTCGCGCGCTCGGTGAATCTGTCGCCGACACCCTGTTTCAACCGGGTCAAGGCAATGGAGGAAATGGGCCTGATTCGTGAACAGGTCACGCTGCTGGATGCCGACTTGCTGGGGCTGCACGTCAACGTGTTCATTCACGTCAGCCTGGAGAAACAGGTGGAGGAGGCCCTGGCGCAGTTCGAAGCGGCGATTGCCAACCGCCCGGAAGTAATGGAGTGCTATCTGATGGCCGGCGACCCGGACTACCTGATCCGGGTGCTGGTGCCGACCATTCAGTCGCTGGAGCGCTTCATGATGGACTTTTTGACCAAGGTTCCGGGGGTGGCGAATATCCGGTCGAGCTTTGCGCTGAAGCAGGTGCGCTACAAAACCGCGCTACCGTTGCCGGCCAATGGGTTGACCCTGGCCCTCTGAGTTGTTGTTGGCGCCATTGGCTGCAGGGTTTCAGAACTGGTTGATCGGGATTTTCAGGTAGGTCACGCCGTTGTCTTCGGCGGGCGGCAGATTGCCCGCCCGCACATTGATCTGGATCGCCGGCAGCAACAGCTTCGGCATCTCCAGCCCGGCGTCACGCCGGGTGCGCATGGCGACGAACGCGGTTTCATCGATGCCATCGTGGATATGAATGTTGCGTTGGCGCTGCTCGCCCACCGTGGTCTGGCATTGCGCCTCCCGGTCTTGGGGCGGGTAGTCGTGACACACATAAAGCCGCACGCAGGCGGGGAAGGCCAGCAGCCTGTGGATCGAGGCAAACAGTTGGTTGGCGTTGCCGCCGGGGAAGTCGCAGCGAGCGGTACCCACGTCGGGCATGAACAAGGTGTCGCCCACCAGGATCACGTCGCCGTCGACCAGGTAAGCCATGTCCGCTGGCGTATGACCGGGCACATGCAGGGCCGTGGCCTTGAGCGTGCCGATCATGAATGACTCGTCCGCGGCAAACAGGTGATCGAACTGCGAACCGTCGATACGGAACTCCGGCTCAAGGTTGAACAAACGCTTGAACACCCCCTGAACCTGGCTGATGGATTCGCCGATGGCGATCTTGCCGCCCAACTCGCGGCGCAGGTAAGGCGCGGCGGACAGGTGATCGGCATGGGCATGGGTTTCCAGCAGCCATTGCACCTGTAGCCGGTGCGCACGCACGAAGGCGATCACGCGGTCGGCCTGGGTGGTTGCCGTTCGCCCGGCCGCGGGGTCGTAGTCGAGCACCGGATCGACGATGGCGCAGGCCCCGCCATCGTGGTCATAGATGACATAGGTAAAGGTCGATGACGCGGGGTCGAAAAAAGCTTCAATCAAGGCAGGCATGGTGGGCGATTCATTCAGGACAAGCCTTGAGCGTAGTGGCATTTTCCCTGTGCTGACCAGCCCCCATGCAATTCAATGAAGGAAAAAAGCCTGCGGGGCTCTATCCTGTCAGGCATCGATACCGGGCGTTCCCGGCTTTTTCGCAGATCACGAGTGGTTTATGTTGCTGGCGAGTTGTTTTGGCGTGGTGATGGGGTTGTTGCTGGGGTTGACCGGTGCCGGTGGCGGCATTCTTGCGGTGCCGGCATTGGTACTGGGGCTGGGCTGGACCATGACCCAGGCCGCTCCTGTCGCGTTGTTCGCGGTGGGCAGTGCCGCGGCGGTCGGCGCCATCGACGGGTTGCGCCACGGCCTGGTGCGCTACCGCGCGGCGCTGCTGATTGCCTTGCTGGGCGCGGTGTTTTCCCCGCTGGGCATCTACTTTGCCCACCAGTTGCCGGAAACCATCCTGATGATCCTGTTCAGCCTGTTGATGATCATGGTGGCCTGGCGGATGTTGCGTCGTGAGCGTCGGGAGACAGGGCCGAGCGACCATGGCCACGCCAACTGGGGCCAGAAGAATTGCATGCTCGATCAACAGACCGGCCGCTTTTCCTGGACCGCCAAATGCACCGCGACCCTGGCGGCGCTCGGGGCGGTGACTGGTGTAGTGTCGGGGCTTCTGGGCGTGGGCGGCGGGTTTCTGATTGTCCCGGCGTTCAAGCAACTGACCGACGTCCAGATGCGCGGCATTGTCGCCACCTCCCTGATGGTAATCAGCCTGATCTCGGCGATCGGGGTGATTGGCGCCTTGCAGGCCGGCGTCAGGATCGATGGCCAGGGTGTCGCGTTCATTGGCGCCAGCATCGTCGGCATGGTGATCGGCCGCCGCCTGTGCGCCCGCGTACCCGCCCGGGCGCTACAGGTGGGGTTTGCCAGCGTGTGCCTGTTGGTGGCCGGCTACATGCTGCTCAAGGCGTAAGGCGCTGACGATGGTGGTTGGAGCGGCGTAAGGCGACCGCAGTTGTGGGGCGTTTCGTTTCGTCGGTGGCGAATGCTAGTCTTGACCCATGCCGCTGCCAGGGAGCCCTCATGGGCAATCACAAGATCGAGATCCGTCGCAGTAACGTCGATAAAATCCTGCTGGCCGCCGAAAAGGTCTTTGCCGAAAAAGGCTTCGGCGGTACGGCGATGGGCGACATTGCCAGGGAAGTGCAGTTGCCGCGCTCCAACCTGCATTACTACTTCAGCACCAAGGCCGAACTCTATAGCGCAGTGCTCCTGGACTTACTGGAGGTGTGGAAGCAGGACGCGTTGTGCTTCGAAATGTTCGATGACCCCCGGGTGGTGCTCAGCAGCTACATCCGCGCCAAGATGAACCATTCCCGCAGCCGTCCCTACGGCTCGAAAGTCTGGGCCAATGAAATCATCCACGGCGCACCGACCCTGGGCGAAGCCCTGGATGCCAGCCTCTATGACTGGGCCAAGATGAAGGAAGCCAAGATTCGCCAGTGGGTGGAAGACAAACGCATCCTGCCGGTGGAGCCTTCCAGCCTGCTGTACATGATCTGGGCCTCGACCCAGCACTACGCCGACTTCGATCACCAGGTGAACATCCTCAACGACCATCAGCCGTTGTCGGACATGCAGTTCGAACGGGCGGTGCAGACGGTGACGAGTGTGATTCTGCGGGGGATTGGGTTGGAGCCGTAGTCGACCGCCAGGGTGGGAACGATCAATTGCGCTTGAGGTTTGTGGTGTGGCTGTCGGCCTCATCGCGAGTAAGCGGAGCGCCGCCCGGCCCGCTCCCACAGGGATCTTGTGAACACTAGAGACCCTGTGTGGGAGCGGGCCGCGATGGCGTCCGGCAAGACCCCGCTGATTTCACCCGGCAACGTGGTACGGATTGCGCGGATCATGGTTCCAGTCCAGGAACGGCTTGCCGTTGTCCACGGGCACCATCTCGATGCAGTCCTGCACCGGGCAGGTGATCTGGCACAGGTTGCAACCCACGCATTCGTCGTCGATCACTTCATATCGATGGGTCCCGTCGGCTTGTTTCAGGCTGGCCACGGCCTGGTGCGAGGTGTCTTCGCAGGCAATGTGGCAACGGCCGCAGCCGATGCAGGCCTCCTGGTCGATCCTGGCGATCACCTGGTAGTTGATGTCCAGGTACTTCCAGTCGGTGGTATTGCCCACCGCATGCCCGGCGAAGTCCTGCACGCGGGCATAGCCCCGGCTGTCCATCCAGCGCGACAGGCCATCCTTCATGTCCTCGACGATGCGAAAGCCATGCAGCATCGCTGCTGTGCACACCTGCACCGCGCCGCTGCCCAGGGCCATGAACTCGGCGGCGTCGCGCCAACTGCCGATGCCGCCGATGCCGCAGATGGGCAAGCCCTGGGTCTGCGGGTCGCGGGCGATCTCGGCGACCATGTTCAAGGCAATGGGTTTGACTGCCGAGCCGCAATAACCGCCATGGGTGCTCTGGGTGCCCACGATGGGCAGGGCCACCATGCGGTCGAGGTCGACGCTGGTGATCGAGTTGATGGTGTTGATCAGCGACACCGCATCGGCGCCGCCACGATGGGCGGCCCGGGCGGCGACCCGGATGTCGGTGATGTTCGGCGTGAGCTTGACGATCACCGGCAACGAGCAATAGGTCTTGCACCAGCGGGTGACCTGTTCGACATATTCCGGCACCTGACCCACGGCGGCCCCCATGCCGCGCTCCGGCATGCCGTGGGGGCAGCCGAAGTTCAGCTCGATGCCGTCGGCCCCCGTGGCCTCCACCAGCGGCAGGATGTTTTTCCACGACTCTTCGACGCAAGGCACCATCAGCGAGACGATCAAGGCGCGGTCCGGCCAGTCTTTCTTGACCTGGGTGATTTCCCGCAGGTTGATTTCCAGCGAGCGGTCGGTGATCAGCTCGATGTTGTTGATGCCCAGCACCTCGCGGTTGGCAGCAAAGTGCGCGGAGTAACGCGACGACACGTTGACCGCCGCCGGGTCCTCACCCAGGGTTTTCCAGACCACGCCACCCCAGCCGGCCTCGAAGGCGCGGACGACGTTGTAGGCTTTGTCGGTGGGCGGTGCGGAGGCGAGCCAGAAGGGGTTGGGGGCCTTGATGCCGGCGAAGACAATCGAGAGATCGGCCATTTACGCAGCCTCCACAGTGAGCATGAGTCGGGCATGGATCGCTTGCGCGGCCAGCTTGCCGTGCTGGACCGCCTGTACGGTGAGGTCCTGGTCGAGGCTGGTGCAATCGCCGCCGGCATAGACCCCTGGGATGCTGGTACGCATCTGTTCGTCCACCAGAATCCGGTCACCCTGGCGTTTCAGTTCCCGGGCCAGGGGATCGCTCAACGTGCTGTCGTCGAAGGTCTGGCCGATGGCCTTGAAGATCGCATCGGCGGCCAGTTCGAAGGTGTCCCCAGTGGTGATCAACCGACCCTTGTCCAGGCGCGTGCGGGCGAAGCGCATGCCGCGCACCTGGCCTTTATCGTCGAGCAAGACTTCTTCGGGTTGGGCCCAGGTCATCAGCCGCACCTGATTGGCCTTGGCGATGTCTTGCTCGTGGCCGGTGGCGCCCATGTCCTCCAGGCCCCGGCGGTACACCAGGTTGACGTCATGAGCCCCCAGGCGAGCCATTTGCACGGCCATGTCGATGGCCGTGTTGCCGGCGCCCAGGACGATGCAATGCTCGGCCAGTGGCAGTTGGCTCAGGTCATCCGCCTGGCGCAGTTCACGAATGTAGTCGGTGGCGGCCAGCAACCCCGGAGCGTCTTCATGGGCCAGGCCCAGCTGTTTGCTGGCGGCCAGGCCGAGGCCGAGGAATACCGCATCGAATTGTTGCTGGAGTTCGCCGAGGCTCAGGTTATCGCCGAGCCGTTGCCCGTGGCGGATTTCGATGCCACCGATTTCCAGCAGGAACTCCAGCTCATGCTGGGCGAAGTCATCCACCAGCTTGTACTTGGCGATCCCGTATTCGTTGAGGCCACCGGCCTTAGCCCTGGCCTCGAAAATCACCACGTCGTGGCCGTGCATGGCACAGCGGTGGGCGCAGGACAACCCGGCAGGCCCGGCACCGACCACGGCAATGCGTTTGCCAGTGAGCGCTGCACGCGTGAACGGGTGTTCGGTGAAATGGGCGTTATCGATGGCGTAGCGTTGCAGCAGGCCGATCAGCACCGGCGCACATTCCTCGGCATTGTTACGCACGCAGGCTTTCTGGCAGAGGATTTCCGTCGGGCAGACCCGGGCACAACTGCCGCCGAGGATGTTCGCCGAGAGGATCTTTTGCGCCGCGCCCTGGACGTTTTCCTGATGAATGTTGCGGATGAACGAGGGGATGTCGATCTCGCTCGGGCAGGCGTTGACGCACGGGGCATCGTAGCAGTACAGGCACCGCGAGGCTTCCAGGTGCGCCTGGCGAGCATTGAGGGGGGGCGCCAGGTCGGTGAAATGGCCGGCGAGGGTGGCCCCGTCCTCCGGGGGATGGGGCAAGTGGCTCAGGGTCGGGATCACGGTATTGGCCTCACGGTTAATTGAGGTAGTGCCTCTGACGGGCATTGATGTTGTGTTGCCGGTGCCGGCCTCTTCGCGGGCAAGCCCGCTCCCACGGGAGGAATACCTTACGAGTGTGGGAACGGGCCGGGCGGTGCTTCGCTTACCTGCGAAGGCCTGGATTTCAGCGTTTCACGGCCGTCGGCTTGTGCAGCTCGGCGCGCTTGCTCAACAGGTCGAACACCGCCGGGTAGGCCGGGCGATCGATATAGCGTCCGGCCCCGCGCACCGCTCGCAGGTCGCCGTCGGCCCAGACCAGGCGACCCTGGCTGATGGTATGGCTGGGCACGCCGCGCACGGTCTTGCCTTCGAAGATGTTGAAATCGACGTTCTGGTGGTGGGTCTTGGCGGAAATGGTGCGGCTGCCTTGCGGGTCCCAGAGCACCAGGTCGGCATCGGCACCGACGCGGATCGCGCCTTTGCGCGGGTAGAGGTTGAAGATCTTTGCGGTGTTGGTGGAGGTCAGTGCCACGAAGTCCTGCATCGACAGGCGCCCGCTGTTGACCCCTTCGTCCCACAGCACGGCCATGCGGTCTTCGATGCCGGCGGTGCCGTTGGGGATCTTGCTGAAATCGTCACGGCCAGCGGCTTTCTGATCGGCGCAGAAGCAGCAGTGATCGGTGGCGGTGGTGTGCAGGTTGCCTGCTTGTAGCCCATGCCACAGCGCCTCCTGATGCCCGCGCGGGCGAAAGGGCGGGCTCATCACGTAACCGGCGGCGGTTTGCCAGTCGGGGTGGCGGTAGACGCTGTCGTCCAGCAGCAGGTGCCCGGCCAGCACTTCACCGTAGACCGGTTGGCCCTTGCTGCGGGCATAGGTGATTTCGTCCAGCGCTTCCTTGGTGGAGACGTGGACCAGGTACAGCGGCGTGCCCAGGGTCTCGGCGATGCGAATGGCCCGGCTGGCGGCCTCGCCCTCGACTTGCGAGGGGCGCGACAGCGGGTGGGCTTCAGGGCCGGTGATGCCCTGGGCCATCAGCTTGCGTTGCAGGTGGTAGACCAGTTCGCCGTTCTCCGCGTGTACGGTGGGCACCGCGCCCAGCTCCAGGCAGCGTTCGAAGCTGGCCACCAGGGTGTCGTCGGCCGCCATGATCGCGTTCTTGTAGGCCATGAAGTGCTTGAAGCTGTTGACCCCGTGCAGGCGTACCAGCTCGGCCATTTCCTCGCGAACCTGTTCGCTCCACCAGGTAATGGCCACGTGAAAGCCGTAGTCGGAGGCGGATTTTTCCGCCCAGCCGCGCCACTGATGGAAGGCCTCGAGCAACGACTGCTGCGGGTTGGGAATCACAAAGTCGATGATCGAGGTGGTGCCGCCGGCCAGTCCCGCCGCCGTACCGCTGAAGAAGTCTTCGCTGGCCACGGTGCCCATGAAGGGCAGTTGCATGTGGGTGTGCGGGTCGATGCCGCCGGGCATCAAGTACTGGCCAATGCCATCGAGTATTTCGCAGCCTGCGGGTGCATCAAGGTTATTGCCAATGGCCTTGATTACGCCGTCGGCGCACAAGACATCGGAGCGGTAACTATCATCATGGGTAATGACGGTGGCGCCACGGATCAACAGAGACATTCCGGTTTCCTCGCAGGCATGACCGGCTGATGCCGGTTCTAAGTGTTGTTATATGTAGCAGGCTAAGGAAGTTGTATTCCTGTCAGCACTGTCAGGAATAAACGCTAGCTGTAGTTAGTGGATTGGGCAAGAATATTTTTTATAAGCTTATAACTGTCTTAACTAACTGTTTTTAAATATAAAAAAGTACAAGGCAGCAATAGGGTGCAGTCGCTCACCATTTTGACGCACTTGACAGGAACGAAATATGGTCAAGATTTCCTATGTGAAATCAGCAATTTGAGGTGCGCCTGTGGCTGACAGGAAAATCCACATTAACTGTAGCGCACCCGATTGGACCCTGACGGCTCGGATAACGTGCCTGGCATTTGGCCTGAGTGCCCAGGCAAGTGTTTGTGAGTGGATCGGTTGTTGAAGTAAAACTGAATAGCTTCAGTGCTTTACATGGATTTTATTGACGCGCCCAGCGCATCGGAACAGTGTCCGGCATGGTTATTGATTGGGGCCGCTGACACCTTGGCCGGTCGATAAAAATTGTCAGTTCTCCGGCCATCGTCCGGCCCGCGGTCCTGCAGCGGGTCACCGATGAGCACAATAATCAAAACAACAGTGGAGCGGCCATGCAGCAGAACACATCGCAAGTCATCGAGCGCGACGGGTTGTACGAACTGGACGCCGCCAGCGACGTCCTCGACAGCCCCAGGTATAACCACGACATCGCACCGACCAAGGTGCACGAACGCACCTGGAACAAATGGCACATCACCGCCCTGTGGGTCGGGATGGCGATCTGCGTGCCGACCTACACCCTGGGCGGGGTGCTCACCGCCTACTTTGGCCTGAGCGTTGGCGAGGCGTTGCTGGCGATTCTGCTGGCCAACGTCATCGTCCTGATTCCGCTGACCCTCAATGCCTTTGCCGGTACCAAGTACGGCATCCCGTTTCCCGTGCTGCTGCGCTCGTCTTTCGGGGTGATCGGCTCCAACGTCCCTTGCCTGATTCGCGCGTTGGTGGCCTGCGGCTGGTTTGGCATCCAGACGATGTTCGGCGGACTGGCCATTCACCTGTTCCTCGGTTCGATTTTCGAGGGCTGGAAGTCCCTGGGGGGCACCGGTGAAGTCATAGGTTTCATGCTGTTCTGGGCGATGAACCTGTGGGTGGTGCTGCGCGGTGCCGAGTCGATCAAATGGCTGGAAACCCTCTCGGCCCCGCTGTTGGTGCTGGTGGGGCTGGGCCTGCTGGTCTGGGCCATGCCGAACGTGTCGCTCAGTGAGTTGCTGGCCCAGCCGCCAAAACGTCCGGAAGGCGCCAGCCTGTGGGGCTACTTTTTTGCCGGGTTGACCGCCATGGTCGGCTTCTGGGCCACCCTGTCGCTGAACATCCCGGACTTCAGTCGCTACGCCAGGAGCCAGAAGGACCAGATCGTCGGGCAGATCATCGGGTTACCGTTGACCATGTTCCTGTTCGCCTCCCTGGGCGTGGTCATGACCGCTGCCTCGGAACAACTGGTGGGGGTCACGGTGTCCGACCCCGTGACCCTGATCGGGCATATCCAGAGTCCGGTCTGGGTTGCCTTGGCCATGGCCCTGATCATCATCGCCACCTTGTCCACCAACACCGCCGCCAACATCGTCTCGCCCACCAACGACTTCCAGAACCTGGCCCCCAAACTGATCAACCGCACCAGCGCCGTGATGCTCACGGGGTTTGTCGGGCTGGCCTTGATGGGGCACGAGTTGTTGAAGAAGCTCGGCTGGATCGTCTCCGACATCAGCCTGGAGTCGGTCTATTCCAACTGGCTGCTCGGCTACTCAAGCCTGCTCGGGCCCATCGCCGGGATCATGGTGGTGGACTACTTCCTGATCAAGAAACAGCAACTGGACCTGGCCGGCCTGTACCGCGATGACGTGTACCCGGCGTGGAACTGGTTCGGCTTCATCGCCTTCGGCGTACCGGTGGCGCTGACCGTGCTGTCGCTGGGCAGTGATGCCTTCAGCTGGTTCTACAGCTACGGCTGGTTTACCGGGTCGGCGTTGGGCGGCCTGATCTATTACGGGCTGTGTTCGATGGGCAAGGCGCAGGCCGTGACCGTGAAGACGCCTGTGTGAGCGAACAGAAGAACACCAGAGGAGATGATCATGAACGCTGCCGTTGACGTTCTGCAGTCCAGCCACCAGCACATCAATCGCGACCGCTTGTGGCAGTCGCTCATGGAACTGGCCCGGCTCGGAGCCACGGTCAAGGGCGGTGTCTGTCGCCTGGCACTGACCGACCTCGACCGCCAGGCCCGGGATCTGTTCGTCACCTGGTGCGAGGAGGCGGGTTGCACCGTCAGCATCGATGGGGTCGGCAACATCTTCGCCCGGCGTGCTGGGCGCAACCCGACGTTGCCTCCGGTGATGACCGGCAGCCACATCGACACCCAGCCCACTGGCGGCAAGTTCGACGGTTGTTTCGGGGTGCTGGCCGGCGTTGAAGTGCTGCGTACCCTCAACGACCTGGGTGTGGAGACCGAGGCTCCGCTGGAAGTGGTGGTCTGGACCAACGAAGAGGGGTCGCGTTTCGCCCCGTGCATGATGGGTTCGGGGGTATTTGCCGAGAAGTTCACCCTGGAAGAGACCCTGGCCAAGACCGATGCCGACGGTGTGACCGTGGGCCAGGCATTGAATGCCATTGGCTATGCCGGCCCGCGCAGGGTCAGCGGCCACCCGGTGGGGGCCTACTTTGAGGCGCATATCGAACAAGGGCCGATCCTGGAGGATGAGCGCAAGACCATTGGCGTGGTAATGGGGGCGCTGGGGCAGAAGTGGTTCGACCTGAAACTGCGCGGAGTCGAGGCCCATGCCGGGCCGACCCCGATGCATTTGCGCAAGGACGCGTTGGTGGGCGCCGCCGCGGTGGTGGCGGCGGTGAACCGCGCGGCCCTCGGTCATCAGCCCCATGCCTGTGGCACCGTGGGGTGCCTGCAGGCCTATCCGGGGTCGCGCAACGTGATCCCCGGCGAGGTGCGCATGACCCTGGACTTCCGGCATCTGGAGCCGGCTCGGCTGGATTCGATGATTGCCGAAGTTCGCCAGGTGATCGACACCACCTGCGACGAGCACGGCCTGAGCTTCGAGCTGACCCCGACCGCCGACTTCCCGCCGCTGTACTTCGACAAGGACTGCGTCGAGGCTGTGCGCAGCGCCGCGCAAGGGCTGGGGCTGTCGCACATGGACATCGTCAGCGGCGCGGGGCATGACGCGATCTTCCTCGCCGAGCTGGGGCCGGCCGGGATGATCTTCGTACCGTGCGAAGGCGGCATCAGCCACAACGAAATCGAAAACGCCGCGCCGGATGACCTGGCTGCCGGCTGTGCGGTGTTGTTGCGGGCGATGCTGGCCGCCTCGAAGACGGTTGCCAGCGGCAGTCAGGAGTCCTGAGCCTCAGGCATGATCGTTCCCGGGCGTAGCAAAGGAATGCCTCAAGGGACGCACTGTGCTCAGTGACGCGCAGCGTCACGGGCTGCATTTCCACGCGGGAGCATGGGAACGATCATCCATGAGAACGCGATCGCCAGCAGCCGGACCTGCAAGGCCTGGGTCGTCCGGCAGTCCTGCATTTGGCCGATGCACTGCCTGGGGTGATGTGCGCGGGCTTGTTATAGTTCCGGCCTCATTTCCAACGCTAGCAAGGACCACCCCCATGTCGGAATTCCAGGATCTCAGCGTCGATCTGAAGGGCAATACTCTCCCTGAGTACAAGGCTTTTCGCGTCGAACTGAGCGACAACATCGCCCATGTGCAGATCAATCGTCCGGAAAAGATCAATGCGATGAACGCGGCGTTCTGGACCGAGATCATCGAGATCTTCCAGTGGATCGATGACACCGACGCCGTGCGGGCGGTGGTGATCAGTGGTGCCGGCAAGCACTTCTCTTCGGGTATCGACCTGATGATGCTGGCCTCGGTCGCCAACGAAATGGGCAAGGACGTGGGACGCAATGCGCGTTTGCTGCGGCGCAAGATTCTCGCCCTGCAAGCGTCGTTCAATGCCGTGGATAACTGCCGTAAACCGGTACTGGCCGCTATCCAGGGGTATTGCCTGGGCGGCGCCATCGATCTGATCTCTGCCTGCGACATGCGCTATGCCGCCGAGGACGCGCAATTCTCGATCAAGGAAATCGATATCGGCATGGCCGCCGACGTCGGGACCTTGCAACGCTTGCCGCGGATCATCGGTGACGGCATGCTGCGTGAACTGGCATACACGGGGCGCACCTTTGGCGCCGACGAGGCCCGCAGAATCGGCCTGGTCAACCGAGTCTACCCGGACACCGCCAGCCTCTTGGACGGGGTCATGGGCATCGCCCGTGAAATCGCGGCCAAGTCGCCGATTGCCATCGCCGGCACCAAGGAGATGATCAGCTACATGCGCGATCACGGCATCAACGACGGCTTGGAATACATCGCTACCTGGAACGCCGCCATGTTGCAGTCCAATGATCTGCGCGTGGCCATGGCCGCCCACATGAGCAAACGGAAACCCGAATTTCTGGACTGAGCACACATGACTTTACGCTGGACCACCGCGGTACTCGACACTGACGTAGCAGGCGGCTGGGCCGTGGCCCGCAGCCCCGAAGGTTTTCTGTTCGATGACAATGGCGCGCTGTTCCCGCGTGAATGGCTCAAGCGCCAGGACCTGTCGATTCTCGCCGAGCACGGCATCGGCCACCTGGACGGCGAGCCGGTGTACCTGCTGGAACTCAAGGCGTCCAGCGAGGTGTCGGGTTGCAACTGGAAGGGGCTGCGGGCATTCATGCTTGATGGCGACCACACGCTGTACAAGGTGTTGGGGTATGCCGCGCAAATCGGCACCTGGGCCCGTGAGCACCGTTTCTGTGGCAACTGCGGCCAACCCATGGTCCAGGTGTCGCGCGAGCGGGCGATGTACTGCGAACCCTGTGACTTGCGCAGCTACCCGCGGATTTCTCCGAGCATGATCGTGTTGATCACCCGCGGTGACGAGATCCTGCTGGCCCGTTCGCCACGCTTTGTCACCGGGGTCTACAGCACCCTGGCGGGCTTCGCCGAGCCGGGTGAGTCCGCCGAGGATTGCCTGGTCCGGGAAGTGCGCGAAGAAGTGCAGATCGAGGTGCGTAACATCCAGTACCTGGGCAGCCAGTGCTGGCCGTTCCCGCACTCGATGATGCTGGGTTTCCATGCCGAGTACGCCGGTGGCGAGATCGTCCCGCAGGCGGATGAAATCGAAGACGCCCAGTGGTTCAACATTCATGCGCTGCCGCCGTTGCCGGCGTCGCGCTCGATTGCCCGTTACCTGATCGACGTCTATGTCGCGCGGCGCTTAGGCCACGCTGAACCAGTGCTGCCAGGCTAGGCGTACGGTCAACCCCAGCACCACCGCGATGAACACCGGGCGAATGAACTTCGCCCCTCCGCTGATGGCGGTGCGTGCGCCGAAGAACGCACCGACCATGACCGACAGGCCCATGCACAGGCCGATGATCCAGTCCACTTGCCCGGAAAAGATGAACACCGACAGCGCCGCGATGTTGCTGACGAAGTTCATGCTGCGCGCCACACCGCTGGCCTTGACCAGGTCGATCGGGTAGAGCAGCAGGCTGCTGACGGTCCAGAACGCGCCCGTACCGGGTCCGGCCACGCCATCATAGAAACCCAGGCTGAAGCCCTGGCTCGACTGCCACTTCTTCTTGATCGGTGCGTCACTGTCCAGTGGCGCTTTCGGCGTGCCGCCGAACAACAGGTACAGGCCGCAGGCAAACACGATCACCGGCAGCATCTTGTTCAGCCACTCCGCCGGCAAGTAGTGCGCGACGATGGCGCCGGTCAACGCTCCCACCAGGGTGCCGACAATCGCGTGGGTCCATTGCCGCGGGTGGAACAGCTTGCGTCGGTAGAAGGTGAAACTGGCGGTGGCCGAGCCGAAGGTGGAACTCAGTTTGTTGGTGCCCAGCACCAGGTGCGGCGGCAAGCCGGCGGTGAGCAGTGCCGGAGTGGTCAGCAGGCCGCCGCCGCCGGCAATGGCATCAATGAAACCGGCAATGAACGCGACGATGGCCAGAATGGCCAGAGTGGTGAGGTCTACGCTGAGTTCGAAAGGCATGGGGTCGACTTATTCGGTGGGGCAGAGGGGTAACGGCAGGGCGCCATCTTACCCATAACCGCCGCCTCCGGCGACCGCACTAACGTCTAGGGCGTGAGGGGGTGACGTCGGTAGGTGTGCGAAGGCGCTTCACCGTACGCGTGCTGATAGTCCTTGGAAAAACGCCCCAGATGAAAAAAATTCCAGTGCATCGCCGTCTCGGTCACCGACGGCCACGTGTGCCTGATCAGGTCCTGTCGAGCGTTTGAGAGCCGAATGTTGCGCAGGTAGGCCATGGGGGTGGTGCCGAAGGACTCGATAAAACCCTGGTGCAGGCTGCGACCCGTGGTGTTTAGCTTTTCGGCCAGGCCAAGCAGGGTGATCGGCTTGTGCGCATGCTCATGAATATACTCAATGGCACGTGCCGCCACTTTTCGGCGTGTGGGGACGTCCCGAATCTTGGGTTGATCAGGTGTCAGCGCTTGCAGGAGCGCACCGAGCACGGTCGATTCCCATTGGCTGTTCCAGCCTGGGTGGCGGGAGGCGAGGGTGGGGGGCGATAGCGCTGCCAGCGAATCGCCGATCAGTTTGAATGCTGACCGTATGGGCTGATGGCTTTCAGCTTGATAGCGGTGTTCCTTGCGAGCCTTGAGCAGGTCAATGGCGCCATGGCGCTCCCGACACACCTCATAGTGTTCGAGCGTCGTGGTCACGGTAAACAGGGCTTCATTCGGTTCGCAGCGGTAGTGCACCGACTCGCCGCCGTGCAGTACGACAATCTCGTTGGGTTGCAGTCGCTGGTTGTTCCAGGTCGGCCGGCCAGCGGTCAGACGGGAAATGGCGAAGGTGACGAATCCGTCGGGAATGGCGCCGACGGCTGTGACGCAGGCATTGAAATCGAAACGACTGTGCCGCAGTTGCGGGCCACGAATGTGCCTGAAACGCTGGATGAGGGCTACCTGCTCGACAGAAGACAAGTCGATGTCCCAATGATCCTTGCGTCCGCTCAACTCGTCCAGGGGGGCGGACTCCAGTTCAAGAAACCGGGGAGGCGCAAAGCTGTTCATGGGGTTCGGGGCTCATCGGGTCATTCGATGCAAGGAGCGGCCGGGCTGGCCGCTCGATACAGGTGCCTTAGAACAGCACGTAGGCGGAAGCAGTGGTCTGGTTCAAGTCCAGTTCGCCCACTTCCAGGACTTCGTATTCGGCGCGGATGCCGATGTTACGAAACACGTCCATCTCGACGCCGGCACCGTAGGTCAGGTCAACACCGGTGTCATCGTCTTCGACGTTGCCGTCGGAATCCCATGCGTGAGCACCGACACTGCCGAACAGGCGGATGCGGTCGCCGATCGGAAAGCCGAGATGGGCGGCCGCTTGCATCGATTTACCTTCGAACTTGCGGTCGTTATCCTCGAGTTCACCCAGGTCGACGTAGGCCCCTTCGATCGCCAGGTTGCCGTTGAAGCGATAACCGGCGAACACCTTGTAGCTGTTGTCATCACCATCCAGATCGCTCTCGTCGGTTTCAATGCTGGTAACACCAGCGCCTAGGTACAGTCCTTTGTCATCGCCAGCGGCCAGTGCCTGAAAGGACAGCAGGGAAAGCAGCGAGGCGATTGCTAGGTTTCTGAATTGCATGTGCGGTGGATTCCTTGTGCGGGGATTTCCGGTTAGTCAAAAAGTTGTGCCGTGGCACGTTGTTTCGGTGCCTGATCATTGGCGTGGGCCGCAATTGATCAAAGTCATTAATCGGTATTTCCAGCGCAAGGCTCACCCGCACAGGGTTTGTTCTTCGCTTGAAATCGAAAAATACAGTTTGGCCAGCGCTTCAGGTGGCACGTCCCTGGAGTACAGCCAGCCCTGGGCGAACCGGACGCCACCGGATGTCAGGTGCTGCACTTGCTGCAAGTTCTCCACGCCTTCGGCGACGACCTGGAATTTCAGGTCCCGGGCGATGTTGGCGATGTGTTGCCAGAGTGCATCCACCGCAGCGACTTTCTCGCCTTCGATGAATGAGCGATCAATCTTCAGGATGTCGATGGGCAGTGAATGGATCAGGGAGAGGTTGGAGTAGCCCGTACCGAAGTCATCAATGGCAATCCGATGCCCGCACGCTCGCAGGCGCTGCAGTTGTGCGGCGGCGATGGTTTGTTCAAACAGCGTGCTTTCGGTGACTTCGAAGACAATGTTGGATGCCGGGATGTCGTGCAGGGCCAGAACCTCGGCGACAAAGTCCGGAAAGGTTTCGTCGAGAATGTCACGGGCGGAAACGTTGATGGTGATGTAGAAATTCTTGCAGGCCCAAAGGTAGGTGCTGTAATCCTCGGCAATGCGCTGAATGACATAGCGCGTGAGTTCGCAAATCAGATCGGACTTCTCGGCGGCGCCAATGAACTCTTCCGGCGGAATGCTCACGTCGTTGAGTTTCCAGCGTGACAGCGCTTCTGCGCCGACCAGGCAACCGGTTCGCATATCAACGATAGGCTGGTAGTTGACCTGCAGTTCACCGTCTCGCAAGGCACGCCGCAGTTTTACCGCGGTAGAGCTGTAATGCTGATGCGTGCGTCGGGCGATGTACAGCGCAGCACCAAGCAGTGCGGCGCCGGCGAGGATCAGCGCGATAAATACATTCATCTTCAAGCTACTCAGGTGGCTGGCGGGGAGTGAGATGACCGGTACCAGTGCATTGCGGCTGTTGGCATACGCCATAAAGACCCGGTCGGCCGAGACCGTGAGCTGCCCAATACCCGGCGGTTGCTCAAGGGTCAGGGACCGTCGATGAGAGGAAACAACGGACTCCTTGTTGTTTGCGTCTATCAGGTCCAACTGGACGCCTGACGGGATGCCCAGGCTTTTCAGGAGAATCGCTTTGTTGAGCCAAACGTAAATCGATGAGTCCGAGACGATAATAAAATCAGTGTCCACGGACCTGTTGTGATCAGTGTGGAACCAATAGGTGTAGCCATCGTCGGCTGGATAGCCTCGCTCATTACCTTGCAAGGGGGAGAGCAGTTTTCGACCGTAAGATGAGCAAACTTTCCTGTTCTGAAGTTTGACGGCGGCCTGATAGATATATCGGTTCTCTTCGACCTTCTCGGCAAGCATTGAATACAACTCGCTGGAGCAATCCGGAGTCGAGCGCTCGAAAGATTTCAGGCTGCCGAATACATCAACCAACTGTTTGTGCGGTTCGATGAGCGCAGTGTTCACCTTTTCATGCACGTTATTGAGTTGTTGCGCGATACGCCGCTCCGCAATCGTTCCGGCACAAAGCCAGGCGAGCCATCCCATTGCAATCGATCCGGATAACACCAGCGTTGATCTTCGAAGTGAGCTTTTCAAGCGGCCCTCGGCAAATGGTTTGTTTTGCTTGAAGTAAGTGACGGCGCACGGCGTTTCAGGGATCAATAACGAATCCCAGTGCTATTCCGCTGATATAGGCAAGGGCGCACAGCAGTATCTTTTGCTTGAGCGGCAGTGTGTTTAACTGAAGAAGGAGGCGCATGCTTATTCACCTGCTGACAGAGATAAGTCAGGGTGAGGCGGGGGAGGAGCGAAGGGAAATTATTAATCGTTATTTTGCTGGGCGTCGCGTGGTGATGGCGCACCGGGCAAGGCCATTTCCAGGCGACTATTCACCTTCAAAATGGCTTTGCCACGTGTGGGGAGATCAGTTATTCATGCAGCGCAGGCGACCGAATTCGTGGAGGTAGAAGCAGACGGTGTTGTCGTCGGAGGTCGGCAGAAAGCTGTAATTCAGAGTAGAACCTTCCTGACCAATGTACTGACGCCTGAAAAACAGGTCGGGCATTTTGTCGATCGCAAAGAGCTCGCTGTCCTGGCTCAGTTTAGTGCTGGCTATTTTGATTTCCAGGTTGCCCTGGTTCGAACGGATGATGTCGGCGGACACCGTTGCATTGCGCAGTTTTCCATTCAGGCTTTCGATGGCGGACAGTGTGAGCCGGTCTTCGCCTATGGTGAGATACTCTTCAGTATTCAGTTGGTTCTGATCTTCAAGCCATTGATGGCTGTTGGTGTGGTAGCCAACATTTTTCTTGAAGGAGATGGGCGAAGAAATGAGCGCGTAAATACAGGCGGCATTGATCAGTCCCAGCACTACCCATTGAGTGGCCGGTTTTTTCAGCAGGCTCATAGAGCAGTCTCCAGGCACTGTTGGATCATGACGAGAAGTTCTTTTTGTTGGCTATTGAATTGATAGTTGTTGGTGCTTTGATCTGCCCGGATGCAGGCGAGTGTGTAATTCGACTTGGACTGGCTGATCCAGATCTGCCCCTTCAAACTGGCCGGTGACTTCTCGAGTTGTTTGGCCACGGTGTTACTGAGTGCCCGGGCTTCGTCGAGGCTGTTGCCGACCGTGTTCAAGGTGATGTTGTGGAGTTGCGTATTGACGACTTTGACTTCGGGCCTGTTGAATGGAAAACCCAGGTGCATCAGGGTGGCCACGCACAGGGCAACGGTCGCAGCGTAACCAATAAAGAGTTTATTGATAATAAACCCCGGTCTTTGTTGCATGGGTGTTGCGGGGGTAACAGGGGTGTCATCGATTGAAGGCGCTACGGTCGAGTCCGCCTCGATTTCATCCGCAGAGATGAGTTGTTCACTCTCCGGTGATGTCGCCAGCTCGGTATGTGGGTCGATGACATGATTTTGATTGAATCGATAACCACGCCGGGGGATGGTCATCACAATCTCGTGGTCGCGACTGTCGTTAAGGCTGTTTCTCAGGGAAAAGATGGCCTGGTTCAAACTGCCCGACGCGACGACCCGGTCATTCCAGGTGTATTCGACAATTTCATCGCGGGTTTTGGTAACGCCGGGTTCTGCCAGTAGCAACGCTAAAAGACGTGACTCTGCTCTGCCCAGTGTGGTGTCTTGAACCTCTCCGAGCGGCGTCGTGATGGATAGCAGTGAGTTCTCTGGGTCGAAAATGGCAATCGAGCCATTTTTCAACTTAAAAGAGTAGCTCATGGTTAATTCTCCATTCGGATATGTTCAGTCTTTGTGCCAGGATCGTTTTGCTCAGGCGGGGGGCGCAGCAGATAGACGTGGGAAGGTAACTCCTAATTTTATCAGGCAAGCGGCGCTGACGATAGCGCCAAATCCTTTGGGGCCGGCCGACCGGGATTGTCAGGGAGGTTTTCCAGGTGTCGCCAGGTCGATGCAACTCGATGGCCGATCTACCAGGCCGTCAGCTTGGCGGGTGTCTTGAGCACCAGGGGCGAGGGTGTGTGGGGGCTGTTTTCCAGGTGGCGAAGCGGGCCTGGTGCCCGCTGTCGCACTTGTGCCGCTCACGGCTGTGCGAAGGCCTTGTCCGCCCGTTCACGCAACTGCCTGGCCCAGGCATCAAGGGCCGGGTAGCTGTCTTCTACCTTGGTGGTGGCGGACGGGGAGAGCTCGTTGCCCGTGGTGGCGCTGACGGATTGCGCCAGCAGTTCGCCCGATGTTGCGTCGCGCATTTCACTTTCGAAATAGACGCGCAGGCTTTCGTCTCGAGTACCAGTCAGTTGCATGACGCCACCCACCACCATGCCAATGGGGAGGTACTCGGGAGTGGACGGGTCGCGTGGTGTCCGTTCGCTACCGGTGATGGCCGTGCGCAGCAGGAGCGTATCGGGCTCGGGTCGGGTGGTCACTTCATAGCCCGAGGTCAGGAACTGGTAGAGAATCGCCTGCTTCAGGTAGTTGAGCATCGCAGTCGTGTCGGCTGGACGTTTCATGTTCTGGTCAAGGTCTTCGCCGGTGACGTAAAGGCGCGGCGGCTCCAGGTAAATCCGCTTCTGGTAGGACTGCTTGATCTCAAGCGATGGCTTGACCCAGTACTCGCTCTTGGGCCATTGCGGATCCTTGGTCAGGCGGCTGTAGTCATTCAGAAAGCCGGAGTGCCGTGTTTCAGGAGCTGGCATGGTGGTACAACCGGCCACGCCGACAAGAAGTACCACTGGAAGCAGGCGGGAGAAGCGCATCACTGAATGACCCATGGATTTTGACTGAGGGGGCAATAGGGTGCGGGGCCTTGGCGGGCAGCGCTATCCGAAAACTGCGAGCTCAGGGGCGCAGCCCGTTCCCGCTCCGGAGAGACTGGTGCAGTGCGTCGAAAAACAGATTGTCCGCACTTTCGGTACCAATGCGGCCCACGGGAGCAAGCCCGTTCGTCGCACATGGTGTAAGCTCACGGGTTCTTCGGATTAGACCCATTTGCGAGCCCTATGCCGTCGCTTTTCAAACGCTCCCTGCTGCCCAGACTGCGCAGTTTTCCGCTGACCGCCGATGCCGTCACCATTCTCAGCGGCGCGGCCGAGTTCCGTCGGTGCCTGCTGGAGCAGATCGCCCAGGCGACCCGGCGTATCTACATCGTTGCGCTCTATCTGCAACACGATGAAGCCGGCCAGGAAATCCTTGACGCCTTGCACGCGGCCAAAGCTGCCCGCCCGGAGTTGGACGTGGTGGTGGTGGTCGACTGGCTGCGGGCACAACGGGGTTTGATCGGTGCCGGCAAGCAGCCCGGGAACTCGGCCTGGTACCAGCAGCAAACCCGCGAGCACAGCAGTGAAGTGCCGGTGTATGGCGTGCCAGTGCAGACCCGCGAGTTGTTCGGTGTGTTGCACCTCAAGGGCTTTGTGATCGATGACTGCGTGATCTACAGCGGCGCCAGCCTGAACAACGTCTACCTGCACAAGTTCGACAAGTACCGTTTCGACCGTTATCACCTGTTGCGCAACCAGGCACTGGCCGACTCCATGCAGCACCTGGTGCAACATGGCCTGATCGCCTCCAGGGCTGTGCACCGGCTGGATGTGCCCGACCTGCCGACCACGCGCAGCCTGCGCAACGATATTGGCGACTTGCGCAGTCGCCTCAAGCACGCGACCTACGACACAGCCCTGGGCGTATTGAACAAGGACGAGCTGTCCGTCAGCCCGTTGCTCGGGGTCGGCAAGAACAACCCGCTGAGCCGGGTGATCTGCGAGTTGATCGCCAGTGCCCGGTATCAACTGACGATCTGCACGCCGTATTTCAACCTGCCCTTGCCGGTGACCCGGGAAATCAACCGGGCGTTGGCGCGAGGGGTGAAGGTCGACATCATCGTTGGCGACAAGACCGCCAACGACTTCTACATCCCGTCGAGCGAGCCATTCAAGGTGATCGCGGCATTGCCGTATCTCTACGAGATCAGCCTGCGGCGTTTCGCCAAGCGTCATCAACGCGAGATCGACAACGGTGCGCTCAACCTGCATCTGTGGCGCGACGGTGACAACACCTACCACCTCAAGGGCATGTGGGTCGACGAGCGCTACACCCTGTTGACCGGTAACAACCTGAACCCGCGCGCGTTCCGACTGGACCTGGAAAACGCGTTGCTGATCGATGATCCCAAGGGTGAGTTGAGCGAGCCCCGGCGCGGCGAGCTGGCAGAGATTTTCCGCCACGCCCGCCGCATCGAAAACTATCAGCACCTGGAGACGCTTCCGGAGTATCCCCCGGCGGTGAGCAAGTTTCTGCGGCGAGTCAGCCGGGTCCGCATCGAGCGCCTGCTTTACCGCATCCTTTAAGGTTCAGCGGGGTTTGCTGGCGGGCCACACGGCGACCAACAGCAGCAACCCCGCAGCGACCAGATAGGGCAGGCGCGGCTCCAGGGCATAGATCAGGGTGCCCGCCAGGGGCCCGATCACCACGCCAAACCCTTGGGCGGCACCGATGCTGCCGGCCGTGGCGCCTTGTTCCGAGGCGTCCACCGCATTGGCGGCCAGGGCGGCGAACGACGGGAAAACCCAGCCCATGCCGCCGGCGGAAACGAAGAAGCACAGCCATAACCCCCAGGCCGTGTCGGCGAACATGCTGCCGGCAAATCCGATGCCGGCAATCACTGATCCCGCGCGAATCAAGCGCAGGGGTGACCAGTCCAGGCGGCGTACGATCAACTGCGAGCAAATCAACGCCAGGCCGACCATGGTCAGGGCGATGCCGGCGGTTTGTGCTGCGTCGGCCGGCCCCATGCCCAGCTTGTCGATGGCGTAGAAACCCACGGTGATCTGGGCAATCGACACGCAGAGCATCGCGACAAACGCCACCGCCATGGGCCGGCGCAGGCGTGGATCATTCAGGCGAACGGTGCGGGGTGCTTGCTGGAGATGCAGCTCCTGGCCCTTGAGCTTGTAGCGCAGGACCAGAAAGGCCAGCAGTGGCAGCAGTGCCATGGCATAGAACGGCAAGCTCAGGCTGTAGCGTGACAGCAGCGCGGCGATGGCCGGCCCCATCACCAGTCCGCAGGCGTTGGCCGCCCCCAGCGCGGCCATGGAGCGGCCACGGTGCTGAGGCTCGACGTTGTCGGCGATCAGTGCATTGCCGCCCACCGGAATCGCCGCGTAGAACACCCCGATGATACCCCGCCCCAGCATCAAGCCGATGAACCCCAGCAGTGCCGAGGGCAGCAGGCGCAGCGCAACATCGATGAACAGGCATAGCGCCCAGTAGGCGAGGGTGAACCCGGCGGTGCCGAGCAACAGTATATGGCGACGGCCCAGGCGATCGCTGAGCTGGCCCCATGGCCGGGCCAGGACCATCCACAGCACCCCGGACACGGTCACCGCCGCGCCAGCCTGCCAGGTGGCCAGCCCGAGTATCCGCGAGATGGGGCCAATCATCGAAACGAATGCCATCATCGCCATGGTACAGGCCATGTTGGCGAACATCAGCGGGCGCAGGTCGAAGGCGGCGGGCGTCAGTGCAGCATCGGCACTGGCGGTCGGGGTAGACATGTGAACTCATCCATGATCAGTGTGCGATCTGAAACCTTATAGGCATATCGGTTCCACGCACAGTTTTATTAGTGACGCTGATGGTAGCCACGAGGCCGCCAATGCAAAAGCCCCGTCACAGGGACGGGGCTTTGTTTGCCGCTTGAAACTTGCTGCTAAAGGCTTGCCTTTAGAACACCACGCCCTGGCTGCGCAGGTAGTCGTCGTAGGTGCCGCTGAAGTCGGTCACGCCGCTTGGGCTCAGCTCGATGATTCGAGTGGCCAGGGACGATACGAATTCACGGTCGTGGCTGACGAAGATCAGCGTGCCCGGGTAGTTTTCCAGCGCCAGGTTCAGCGCTTCGATGGATTCCATGTCCAAGTGGTTGGTCGGTTCGTCCATTACCAGCACGTTAGGCTTTTGCAGGATCAGCTTGCCGAACAGCATGCGACCTTGCTCACCACCGGAGATGACCTTGACCGACTTGAGGATCTCATCGTTGGAGAACAGCATGCGGCCCAGGGTACCGCGTACCAGTTGCTCGCCACCGGTGGTCCAGCGACCCATCCAGTCGAACAGGTTGGATTCGTCTTCGAAGTCCGAAGCGTGGTCCTGTGCGTAGTAGCCGATTTCCGCGGCGTCGGTCCATTTCACACTACCGGCATCCGGGCTCAACTCGTTGACCAGGGTGCGCAGCAGGGTGGTTTTGCCGATGCCGTTAGGGCCGATGATCGCCACGCGCTCGCCGGCTTCAACCTGGAAGCTGAAGTCCTTGAACAGCGGCTTGCCGTCGAAGCCTTTGGCCATACGCTCGACGATGACCGCCTGGCGGTGCAGCTTTTTGGTCTGCTCGAAACGGATGAACGGGCTGACCCGGCTCGAAGGCTTGACCTCGGCCAGCTGGATCTTGTCGATCGCCTTGGCACGGGAGGTGGCCTGCTTGGCTTTCGAGGCGTTGGCCGAGAAGCGGCTGACGAACGATTGCAGTTCCGAGATCTGTGCTTTCTTCTTGGCGTTGTCCGACAACAATTGCTCGCGGGACTGGGTCGCCACGGTCATGTACTCGTCGTAGTTGCCCGGGAACAGGCGCAGTTCGCCGTAGTCCAGGTCAGCCATGTGCGTGCAGACGCTGTTCAGGAAGTGACGGTCGTGAGAGATGATGATCATCAGGCTCGAACGCTGGGTCAGGATGTTTTCTAGCCAGCGAATGGTGTTGATGTCCAGGTGGTTGGTTGGTTCGTCGAGCAGCAGCACTTCCGGATCGGAGAACAGGGCCTGGGCCAGCAGCACACGCAGTTTCCAGCCTGGCGAGACTTCGCTCATCGGGCCGAAGTGTTGTTCGATGCCGATACCCAGGCCCAGCAGCAGTTCACCGGCGCGGGATTCGGCGGTGTAGCCGTCCATTTCGGCGAATTCGGTTTCCAGCTCCGCAACGGCCATGCCGTCTTCTTCGGTCATTTCCGGCAGCGAGTAGATGCGATCGCGTTCGGCCTTGACCTTCCACAGTTCTTCGTGACCCATGATGACGGTGTCGATCACGCTGAATTCTTCGTAGGCGAACTGGTCCTGGCGCAGCTTACCCAGACGTACGTTCGGCTCGAGCATGACCTGGCCACCGGACGGGTCGAGGTCATCGCCGAGGATTTTCATGAAGGTCGACTTGCCGCAACCGTTGGCCCCGATCAGACCATAGCGGTTACCTGCACCAAATTTGACCGAAACGTTCTCGAACAACGGCTTGGCGCCGAACTGCATCGTGATGTTAGCTGTGGAGATCAATTACTTTACCTATCAATGGGTTGCGGGCTGCACGTGATTGCCTGATACCGACTCGATACCAATCTGGAGCCTTTCTGGTTTCAGCCAACGCGCATACGTCGACAGCAACATCTGGACGCTACGGCCAGGTTGCTGAGCGATGAAGGCGGGGTTCATGTTGGACATTGAGCATATTGTCGCATAAGTACGACCGCAGTTGTACGGCGACCGACAAGGGATACCGGGCGCCTTGAGGGCCGGTCGCCACTGCTTGTGCCGATCTGGCGTCAGCTTGAAGGGCTCGCTGTTCCTGGATGGCGCCAGGATGATAGGGCGTTCAATGGCCTTTTTCCGGCGTTCTGCATGCCCGCTGACGATTTCGCGGCTGTCCAGAGATGGCTGCTTCAGGGGAATCTTGTTTTTTGTGGGCATGGGGATGCCTTTGGCCGGTTATCGGCTACAGTGGAGGGTTCACTGATATGGAGATCGGGTATGAAGTGCTTAATCTGTCAGGCTGCCGCCAGGACTGTTCATGCGCTTGGAGACTGGTTCGAGGTCAAATGCTCAGCCGGTTGCGGGCACTTCAGGGTCTCGGCGAACCTTGCTGGGAAATTGGCGTTGAAGAACGAATCCTTTGACGTTGAGCGCACAAGGCGATGGCTTGATATGTCTCGCAATGACGAGCCGGTGCCGCTGATATCGACCTACGATTACAGCGTCTCGTTACTGCATCGCGATGCTGACGCTTAACGTTCAATGGTTCGGTGATTTCGTTTCCTTTATGCGTGGGGGAGCGTAGGCCTTCTATCGGTCAGATAAAAACGGACAAGTCATAAGGAGATGCAAATGAACTGTTATATCTGTAATGCGAGCGCCACCTTGCGACAAACGACCAATGATTACGAAGTTATCGATTGCGCGGCTTGTGACAGGTACAAAATCGCAAAGCTGCTTATCAGCATAATGAGCGGCAGAAAGTTCGACCCGGATCAAATGAGAAAAATCCTGAATGCGCGTCGGAAGAAACTCACTGCTACCCAGCCTGAGCCATTCATCGAGACGTGGGATGAGGACTATCTGGTCAAGTAGCCCCTCGAAACATTCATCCCAAACAATCGCCAAAATCCACTTCGCGTGGAGCGATCACTTCAGTTATCCGCCGAACAGCAGTTGGGTATATTTCCTGGAGATTGCCCCACTGCGCTCCCCGTTCGCGCCAAAGTAGCGATCTTCACGGCATAGCCGCTCCTTCACGTCGCAGAAAATGCCGTTGGCAAAAGTGAACTCGGTCAGATCGACGTCGGACATTGTGAACAGCGTGTTCGCGGCAGCCTTCTTGCCTAGATACTTTTCTGTCAGTTCGCGGGAAATCCCTTTGTCGTCGGCGCATACATAGCGGTCGCAGAGCACGCCCGGTGCTGGCGACTGGTTGACGGCTGGTTGTTTGGCGTGAGCGGTCGGCATCACGGCCACGGCCAACAACAGGGATAGGGAAATCGAGAGATGCGGTGTGTTCATAAGCTAGCTAATCCTCCTGATCGGGTGCATAGGGTCCACAATGTGTCCAGGATCGTCTACCCCCAATTCGAGATTTACAGCCAACGCCAATGCGAGTATCCCTTCTGGCAAGTAACTGTATGCGTCCGGCAAAGTCATCCAGCCAGCTCCGCCAAGCCCGGACAGGGTGTCCACCTGAATCACGCGGACACCATCGTCCTTGGTGTTGGGAGCAGGGCGGTGTGTTGGCCGCACGCATACCTTGCTAGCACTACTCGTCCACGCTGATGCCCGATCCCCCTAATTCACTGGGGACATCCTTCAGCTTGGGCAATCCATCCTTGATGCGCAGTACAGTCTCCTGATAATGGACGTGAACGCCTGGCGAGTACGCGAGATCCGGGATGACTGCGGCATACACGTCGATGAGCCCCATCCCCGGGTGTTCGGTGAAGAGGTGCCCGCCGCACGTCTTGCACCACTTGCGGTAACTCTGCGGCGTCTTGTTATAGGTGCCAATGTTGTCAGCACCCCGAGTCACTTGCACCGCCTCGGGTTTCCATAGCGTGAAGGCATTGACCGGCCCTGCTGACCAATGCCGACACGACTCGCAATGGCAATAGCCCATCGCGGCCGGCTCGCCGCTGACTGTGAACTCGACCGCGCCGCAGAAACAGCTGCCCTTGTAAGACTGTTCAATACTCATGGAATGACTCCTCGACCCATTGTCAGGCCATGCCACTGGACATGGCATGGAGCGTCTGAACGTTGCCCACCTTCACTCGTCAATGTAGCGCACCGCTGTCGCCGGCGTGCGCCGCACCTGCAGTTCGAAAATGTCAGGGCGCGCGTAGTGCCCGGTAACGTCGAGCGTGCGCCGCGCTGGCGCCACGAGTGTGACGTCGATGTCCGCATACAGAATGCCTGCCTCTCGGTGTAACGGGCCGGCTTTGATCCTGCCTTGGGGATCGACCACCACCGAGTCGCCGTCGTTGATCCATTCGTCCGGATCGGGAAACAGCTGCGTACGCGCCGGGAAGTCGTCGGGGATGTCGCTGCCGCGCAGCAACGTGCCGCTGCCGAGCACCCAACAGCGGCCTTCGAGTGCAATGTGGCGCATCGTGCTGATCCAGCCATCGCCACTGTCGTACGTGGGGGCGACGTAGATCTCCACCCCTTGGGCATACAGTGCATAGCGTGCCAGCGGCATATAGTTTTCCCAGCAGATGAGCGTGCCAACGCGGCCGACCGGTGTGTCGACCGTGCGCAACCCGCTTGCATCACCGAAGCCATGCACCATGCGCTCGGGATTGGTAGGCATCAGCTTGCGGTGTCGGTTGAGCACTTCGCCGTTCGCGCCGATAACGACTACGCTGTTGTAGAGCGTGCCGCCGCCATGGCGCCGGTCGCACTCATTGATGCCGCACACGATCGTCACGGCATGAACCCTGGCGGCCTCGCACAATTGGCTCAGGTCACCGTTCGCGATATCGACGGCATTGGCCAGCAGCCGCGCATGCAACTGGCCCATTAAAGCCCCGTCCCTTCCTGCCGCCAGCCGCCAGATCCATGACGGGTAACCTGGAATGAACTGTTCGGGCAAAACGACCAGCGAGGCTCCCGCCGCCGCGGCCTCGGCGACCGATTGCACGGCCCGGGCGATTGTCGCGCTGCGATCGAGCAGCACTGGCGGGCGCTGAATGATGGCGATCATCGTCATGGCGTTCTCCTGTGGCGGTAGGCTTTCGAAGGTCTCAGCGTGCGCGTGACGAGGTCGCGAGGCTAGTTCAGAATCTGAAGCGTTGCAGTGGCGGAGTCTTGGCGATGGAAGAGAGCTACGGTCAGTTCTGCACGGTCGCACGCGGTGCTGAAGCACTGTGCGAGCGCTGGACACCTTTGGTCGTGCGCGAACTGCTGTGCGGCAGTAAGCGCTTCAATGAACTGCACCGGGGCGTGCCACGGATGTCCACCAGCCTGCTGGCACAGCGGCTGCGCCATCTGGAAGGTATCGGTGTCGTGCATCGCACGGCCGCAGGCAAAGTCTGGGAGTACAGCCTGACCGAGGCGGGCGAGGATTTGCGCCCCATCATCATGGCGCTCGGCCATTGGGGGGCGCGCTGGATCGGCAGTCGCCTTCGCGACGACGAACTCGACGCGGGCCTGCTCATGTGGGACGTGCGCCGATTTGCGCACATTGAGGCGTTCCCGTCCCGACCGGTGGTCATCCACTTCAGGTTCCGCGACGCGCGGCCCGGCGAGCAAGCGTGGTGGCTCGTGGTCGAACAGGGTGTGGCAGACCTGTGCCGCGACGACCCCGGACGCGACCTGACGCTCGTCGTGGACTCTAGCGTGCGCGCGTTGACCGAGGTGTGGACTGGCGACCGCACACCGCAGGAGGTGCTTCAATCGCGAGAGCTGCGCGTAGACGGTGCCGCGCAGGATGCGAAAAACCTCTGGCGCTGGCTTGGCACGAGCGCGTTCGCCGGTACCCGCAGCGCCGCACTCTAGCCCTGGCGACGGCCATTGCGAAACCATCTCCCACGGTCGACAAACACGGCCATCAGCCCCCCGAATCTACCGAGGCACGTTTGGCCGCAGCCGTTCGATACCGCCTGGAGGGACGCTAAAGGCCACTGAACAGGCCGATGATCAAGGCGTTGAGCAGGTCAATGAAAAAGCCGCACACCAACGGTACGATGAGGAAGGCCTGGTGAGCCGCACCGTACTTCTGGGTCACGGTCGTCATGTTGACGATGGCGGTCGCCGTGGAGCCGAGGGTAATGCCTCCGAATCCCGAGGCGATCACGCTGGCTTCGTAATCACGGCCCATGAAGCGGAAGACCACCAGTAGCGTATAGGCAATGCTCAATGTGATCTGCAGGGTCAATGTGCACAGGATAAACATCAGCGCGCCGCTGAGTTGCCATAACTGAAGCCCCATCAGGGCCATGGTCAGAAACATCCCCAGGCAGATATCGGAGATCAGCGACAAGCCCTGGCTGGCGCCGCTCCAGGTTTTCAGGCGCTGTTCGCCGATCAGGGCCAGCACAAGGTGGTGAATGACGATGCCCGCGAACAGGCAGCTGACGAAGTTGGGGAGAGTGACCCCGGCCTTGACCAGCAGTAGGTTAAGCCCGTAGCCGAGCATCAGGGTCAGGTTGAGCCACATCCAGGCCCAGAGCACATCGTAGTAATCCAATGGCTTGCTCGGCTGCGTCTCGAGAATGCCGACTTCTAGTGCGAGATCCTTTGAGGGCGTTAGCTGATAACGGCGGATCAAACGGTTGGCGATAGGGCCACCGATCACGCAAGCGGCAATCAGGCCAATGGTGTTACTGGCGATTCCCAGTTCATGCGCGTTCTGGATGCCCAGCTTTTCGACGAACAGCGGCGCCCAGGCCAGCGTGGTGCCAACGCCTCCGGTGAGGGCAATCGAACCCACCATCAGGCCCGCCTTGGGGTCCAGCCCGAACGCCTCGGCCACACTCATGCCCAGGAGGTTTTGCAGGATGATGAACACGCCAGCGAGCACGACCAGGATCAGCAACGGGCGCCCACCCTTGATCAGTTGGCGTACATCCGATTTCAGGCCGATGCCGGCAAAAAAATACAGCAGCAGTGTATCGCGCACCTGCAGCTCGAATTCGACCTGGATGTTGAGACCGTAGTAGAGCAGGGTAGTTACCGCTGCGCAGATGAAACCACCGACGACCGATTCGGGAATGCAGTATTGGCGCAGCAAGGTGGTGTGCTGGACGATGGTCTTGCCGAGAAACAGCAGCACGATAGCGAGCGTGAAGCTCACGAGACCATGAACAGGAAAAAGCTGGGCGGTCATCAGTAGCCTATTTAAGAGCCTGAAAAAAGTATTATTCAGACCCGGCCGAACAATACCCAGACATTTGTCAATGAAAGTGTAGGTAGTGGCGCAGGACGTGGTGCTGCCCGTTTCTGGCTGTGGATTCAACCCGTCTATGCAACAGACGGGTTGAATCGTCCAGCGGGTGCCGCCACATCAGTTAGCGCCCGGCGCGTTTTTCCAGGCTTTGCACGGTGTGCTTGATCACGTCCATTACCGCCGCGGTCATCACGGCGGTCGAGACGCCAAACATCAGGATGCCGTTGGCCGCTTCCATGGGGCCCAGCAGGCGCCACGGCGGGGACATGACCATGTCGCCGTACCCCAGGGTCGCGAAGTTGACGCCTGAGTGATAGACCGCAGTGGCGTAATCGTCGAATTCGCCGATCATCATGAACAGCGCGGCCCAGATGCCAATTTGCACAAAGTTGCCGATCAGCATCAGCAGCATCGCGGTCGACAACAGGACCATGTTCATCCATTGCGAGATCCGTCCGGCATGGGCTTCACGGATTCTCACGTATTGGCGCAGGCAGACGGTCACGAAAACGCCTTGCAGCAGCAGGCAGAGCAACATCACGGGTATACCGGCCAGCAGATTGTGCAGCATTGCAATTTCCTCAGTGGGCGCGTTTGGGGGCAGGTCGGCGTTGCTCGAGCCAGTACACCATCAGGCAGGCATAGAGGGTGACGACGATGAACAGCCCCATGCGCATGGCAAACGCGGTGTAGACGTCCTTGCCGGCGGCACTGTCCTGCACCGACTGACCCAGCAGGATGATCATGGTGATCAGGGTATTGAGCCAGAAGCCGGGAGTCTGCAATGTTGGACTCAGGCGATACAGCTTGCGTCCGACCAGTAAGCCGAACAGCAGCATCCACAGGAAAAACATCCATAGGTGCACGAACAGGCTGAGCGCGCACCAGAACGCGATGGCCAGCACGCCACCGAGCAGGGTAGACCCCAGGAGTTCGTGAGCGGCGTTGCGGGTGTTTGTCGTGGAGCTTTGTTGCCCCAGGCTGACCGCCTTGAGGATGATCGGCAGGTATTTGCTCGGGTCGATCAGGGCCAGCAGGAAGGTGGGGATCACGATCAAGGTGGCGCGCAACGCCACCCGGTTGACTTCCTCGGGCGGCATGGCGGCTGTGGCGGGTGGTCGCGCGGGCTGGGCCGGTTCGGGAAACAGCCAATGGCTGCACGTCACGGCCAGCACGGCGAGCGACAAGCCACTGACCATCGCGGCGATGACCGCGACCGCCGCCCCGAAATCGGCGACACCGGCTGCCGAAATCATGGTCAAGCCAATCATCAGAAAAGTGACGATCAGGTTGTTGCCGCCCTGCAGGCCGTGGCGGAATGCCAGGAACAACCCCAGGCTGATCAGCAGGACCCCGGTTGCCGGGTAGTAATCGAGCACAGGGATCAGCAGCAGTCCGCAGCCGGTGGTCAACATCACCGCCAGTGCCAGGCCGATCCCGGCCTTGAAGGATAACGGCCGGTTTGCCATGCCCAGCAGCAGGCACAGCACCGGCGCGAGGAAGGGGATCGAGAGTCCCATCGCGAAGCTGATCGCCAGGCACAACGCCGTGCCCGTCGCCAGGCGCAGAGTACGTTGGGCACGAGGATCATGCTTAGTAGGCATAGGACAGCCAGCTCATGAACCGCAGGAACACGCGGCCGATCGGGTTCAGCGGGTTGCCGGAGCTAGGGAAGGCCATCACCTCGGCCTGCCCGCCGGAACGAATGCCACGCAGATCACGCAGTTCGCCCAGTGCACCGGGGGCGAACTCGATAATCACCGGGAAGCGCTGCGCCGGACGCAACCAGTCGCGGCTGTTCTGCACCGTCGGCAGTGAGCCTGGAGGTGTGCTCTGGCCGACACTCACGCCATAGCCAATGCTGCGTACCCGGCCTTCGAAGACCTCGCCAGGCAGGGCGTCGAGGACAATGGAGACCGGGGTGTCCGGGGCCACCAGGCCCAGGTTGTTCTCGGTCATGTCGGCGCTGATCCACACGTCGTGGATGGCGATCAGGGTCATGACCGGGTTGCCGGCGGCGGCAAATTGCCCGACATCGGTGCGCAAGTCGGTGATCAACCCGGCAGAACTGGCGCGCACCTGGGTGTTGGCCAGATCCAGCTGGGCTTTCTCCAGGGCCGAGGCGGCGCTGCGCAGCATAGCGTTGTCTTCGTCATTGCCACCTTCCGTTTCGCGAGCTCGTTGCACTTCGGCCCGCGCGGCGGCGACCTGGCTGACCGCCTGCTCACGATTGGCCCGCGAAACTTCCAGCAGGCGCACGGAGATCGTCCCCGGGTCCTGGCGATACAGGCCCTCAAGGCGCTGGTTGTCCTGCTTGGTCTTGAGTTCGTTGGCCTGGGCGGCGCGCAAGGAGGCTTGTGCCGAGGCAATCCCGGCCGTGCTGGCAGCAATCTGGCGACGAGTCGAGTCAAGGTCCGAGCGAGCGCGGTCGACGGCAATCTGGTATGGCTGCTGATCCAACTCGAACAGCACATCGCCGGCCTTGACGTCCTGGTTGTTGCGGACATTGACCCGGATCACCCGGCCCGAAACCTCCGAGGCGACCGGAATCACAAAGGCCCCTACGCGAGCCTGTTGCGTATAGGGGGTGAAGCGGTCGGCCAGCAGGTACCAGGCCAGGCTCAGCACAATCAGCAGCAACACCCATTTGACGCCCTTGTTCACCGGATCGGCCACCGGCTCTGGCGTCTTGGCGGCGGGCTGGGGGGCTTCAGTCATGGTCGTTTACCTTGTTTGGCGCGAGAGGGGACGGTGGTGCGGGGGTGGACTCATCCAGCATGTCGCCCCAGTCGGTGCGTTTTTCCATCAGTTGGCGAGTGCCGGGATCGACTTTCGGCAGGGCGCTGTACCAACCACCACCCAGCGACTTGTACAGGGCAATCAGGTTGCTCACGGCATCGGCGCGGCTGAGCAGATAGTTGTCCTCTTGCTGCAGCAAGGCACGCTGGGCGTCCAGCACCCGCTGGAAGTCCGAGTAGCCTTCGCGATACAGGGCATTGGCCAGCACCAGCGAACGCTTGGCCGCCAGGGCCGAGTCGCGCAGGATGCTCTCGCGCTCAAGCGCCTTGTTCAAACCCGTGGCGGCGTCGTCGGCCTCGCGTGCGGCCTGGCGGACTTTGTCGCGATAGGCCTCGATCAATTGTTGAAGGCGGGCATCCTGCACCCGCACATTGTTAGTGATCTGCCCGAAGTCGAAGACATTCCAGCGCAAGCTGGGGCCGCCCACCAGGTCCAGGCTATTGGAGGTGCCACCCAGCGAGTTGGCTGACCAGGCAATGCTGCCCAGCAACGACAACGAGGGATAGAAGTCGGACTCGGCCACGCCAATCAGGGCTGACTGGGCCGCGACGTTCAGTTCGGCGGCGCGCACGTCCGGTCGGCGTAACAGCAGTTCGGCCGGCACGTCCTGCAGCACCGCCCGGTCAACCAGCGGGATCAGGCCGGTGTTGGTCACCAGCATGGTCAGGGCGCTGGGCGGCTGGCCAATCAGTACGGCCAGTGCGTTGCGGGCGCGCAACGCCTGGTCTTCAAGACTGGGAATGCTGCTCAGGGTACCCAGGTACTGGGTCTTGGCCTGTTGCACGTCGAGCTCGGCACTTTGACCGCTCTGGAACAGTTTCTCGGTAATCTCAAAGCTGCGCTTTTGTTGCTCCGCGTTGTCGCGGGCTACACGCAGCCGGGCTTCGGTGGTGCGCAAGGCAAAGTAGGTATCGGCCACTTGTGCGCGCAACAGCACAAGGACGTCCTCATAGTTGGCCTGGGCGGCGAAGTAGCTGGCATCGGATGACTCGATGGCGCGACTGAAGCGCCCCCAGAAATCCATCTCCCAGCCAATATCGTAACCGGCGCTGTACTGCCAGAAATGACTGTCTTGCGGGTTGCGGCCCGCCGACTGGTCGCGATCAACATACAGGCTGTCGGCGCCGACCTGTTGCACTTGCGGGTAGCGACCGGCTTGGGCGATACCCAATTGCGCGCGGGCCTCCATCACCCGCAAGCCGGCAATCTTCAGATTCGAGTTGTGGGCGTCCGACTCGGCAATCAAGCGATCGAGCACCGGGTCGGTGAATATCTGCCACCACTGGCGCAAGTCCGGGTTCTGTGCGCGTTGGCTGGCCCGCTCGATCGGCGGGCTGTTCCAATGCTCCATCCACGGCTCGGCCGGCGGCTTGAAGTCCGGTCCCACCTGCATGCAACCGCTGAGGCCAAGTGCGCCAATCAGCAGTAATCGCCCGGGACCGGATAGGGACATGCAATGTGCCATGTCGCGTCAGGCCTTTGTCTGGTCGCTCGACCCCTTCTCCTGGGGTTGGTCACCGACCCATTGCCAGAACAGTTGATAGGCAACCGCCAGCACGACCGGGCCGATAAACAGACCGATGATGCCGCCGGTGACCATGCCGCCCAACGCACCGATCAACACCACCGGCATCGGTACATCGACACCACGCCCCAGCAACAGCGGCTTGAGCACGTTATCGACCAGACCTGCGACGAACACATAGATGGAGAACACGATGGTCGCGGTGGTCGGACCGTCGGTGGCGAAGGCGAAGATGATCACGGGAATGGTAATCAGGGTCGCGGGCAGTTGCATGATGCCCAGCAACAGTACCGCCAGGGCCAGCAGGCCGGCAGCCGGGATGCCCTTGAGCACCAGGCCGGCACCCACCAGCAGCATTTGAATGAAGGCGATACCGATCACACCCAGCGCCACCGCGCGAATGGTGGCGGTGCACAGAACAGTGATGCTCGGGCCCCGGTCCGGTCCGCAAATGCGCGAAACGATGCTCACCGCGCTCCGGCTACCGGCTTGGCCATAGGCCATGAAGATGCCAGCGATGATCAGGGAGAAGATGAAAATCAGGAAGCCCATACTGGCCCCGGCAAGCTTGCCCAGCAGCGCGAGGCTGAAGTCCTTGATTTCGGGGATGTACTTTTGTATCAGCAGGGGCAGGTCATTGGAGGCCTGCATCCACAGGGCATTCAGGGGTTTGCCTACCAACGGCCAGCTGGCAAGGGCCTCGGGTGGTGGTGGAACCTGAACGGTATCGCTCTTGACGACGGCGATGGCACTTTCCACCGAGTCCACCAGGGAAGTACCCAGCAGATAGATCGGCACCATCAGGATGGCAACGGCGATCAATACGAGCAGGGTGGCGGTGTGTCCGTGACTGATACCCAGCCGGTTCTTGAACTTGATATGCAGTGGATAGAGGGTGATTGCCAGGATGATCGACCACAGCATCAAATCCAGGAACGGACTGAAAATGCGGAAGCAGAACATCGCCAGAATGGTGAGCAGTCCTGCTCGAATCAGTACATCAAGCATATTCCGAGACAACGTCTTCTCGGTGATGGGCGAGGGGATCATGGAAGGCCTCCGACGGCGGTCAGCAAAGGTGTGAGGTGGCTAAATGCAGCATAGACGCTCAACGCGTACTGGATAGCAGGCTATGTGCTGGAATCGATATATGTGATCAGGCGCTCAGTCGCGACCCCTTTGTCAGGAGGCGATGATGGGACTGTCAGGAAGGGGGGGGCGTCACAAATCATCAAACACGTCCATGGGCATCGAGACCGACAAAAAAATGCCCCGCGTGTGCTTTCGCTTGCGCAGGGCAAAGAAGTTAAAGAAAAGAAGGAGTGAGGAGGGTCAGCACCCGCCGGTACTCGTAGAGCGATCGGGCGGAACAGCCGTGTCTCTTCCATTGGCTCCCCCGCTGACCTTCCTCGGCGCGCATTAGGGCGAAAATCGTGCTCGATGCCCAATCAATCTTTATCAAAAACAATTATTTACGGGGCGTGCAGCGCACCGCAACGCTGCGTTATCAGGTGCCGGGGCAGTGCACCAAAGACCGGCAGAGTGTCTTCCATGATCAGAGGCAGGCTGCGGGAGCGCGCGATGTCGGTCGCGACGAACAGACGCCCCCGGCGACACAAAAAACCATAAGGTTTTTCACACTTGAGTGTTAACCCTGAGTTACAAAGTATGTCTAAAATACCGGCCAATTGCCTTGAGCTGGCACTTTGCCAAGCCTCCGGCAATTGAATTTCAGACGTTGCGTTCCGATCAGCACCCGCGGTGCGCAGCAGGTATTTCTCTGACGTGTGACGATTTCCCGTGAAGCTCATCCTTGTTTCCCTCTACGTTTTATCCATCGCGTATGTACATCTTCGTGGCCGTGTCCGACACAAGCTGGGTCGCCAGTTAAGTGATCACTCAAGCTTCCTGGCGCCGATCAACTGCTTCCTCTATCTGTTTTCCAGGCTCCCCAACAAGCCGTACCTGGATACCGCTGATTTTCCCGACCTGAGCCCTTTGCAGGCCAACTGGCAGGCAATCCGCGCTGAAGGACAGAACCTGCTGCGGGCCGGGGAGATCAAGCGTTCGGATCAATACGACGACGTGGGCTTCAACTCGTTCTTCAAGTCCGGCTGGAAGCGTTTTTATCTGAAGTGGTATGGCGACAGTCATCCCTCGGCCACCAAGTTGTGCCCCCTTACCACGGAGCTGGTGCAAAGCATCGGTTCGATCAAGGCCGCGATGTTCGCCGAGTTGCCACCAGGCTCCCGGCTGGTTCGCCACCGGGACCCGTATGCCGGCTGCTACCGTTACCACCTGGGCCTGGAAACGCCGAATGATGAAGGGTGCTACATCGACGTCGACGGCGAGCGCTATCACTGGCGCGACGGTGAGGCGGTGATGTTCGACGAGACCTACATCCACTATGCAGAGAACACCACCGGGCAGAACCGCATCATTCTGTTCTGCGACATCGAACGCCCCCTGAAATACCGCTGGGCAGCGGCGTTCAATGGCTGGTTCAGCCGCACCGTGATGTCGGCTGCGGGCGCCCCGAACGATGCGGGCGACAGGACCGGTGGCTTGAATCGGGTTTTCGGCAAGATCTACAAGATACGCCTGCGGGGCAAGGCGTTGAAAAAGAGCAACCGCACGCTCTACTACCTGGAGAAGTGGGCGATTTTCGGTGGGTTGCTGGCCATTATCGTACTGATCTGAGGTGATCCCGCTGCCTGGCGTCGATTCGTTGGTGCCAGGCACGGCGGTTTGCGACGGCAGGGTTCGTTCGTGTTACATCTTCGTTGGGAGTATTTCCTTCACAGCGTCGAACCCTGGGCGTAGCGTGGTATCGAACAACTTGTCTGCATGTATTGGAGGACCTCCACCATGAACAGGTTTGTCTTGGGTATCACCGCGTTGACCTCAGGCCTGATGGGTTCACTGGCGTTGGCGGGCGCAGAGGTCGACACCGGGGCCGAGGTAGCGGGGTACCCCGTAACGCTGGCGCAGAACCTTCCGGGCAGCCCCCAGAACAATCCCTACAACAGTCCGATTCGCCGGGTTAACCCCAACAGCATGCAGGGCACCCAGCCCGCTGCGCCGGCGATTCGCGTGCCCAACACCGTGCCGGTTCTTCGTCCGCCGACCCTGGATAACGGCGGCATTGGCAATGGCTATCCACGGCCCGGAGCCACGCCGCCGACGGTGAAACCCTATGTTTCCCCGGCGCCCCCCCGCAGAGATCCGGACATCAGCAATCGCTGAAAGGGGGGGTGACGCACAACGTGTCGAACAGCCATTTCAAAAGGAACTGAACATGTTGCGTAAAACGCTTCTGGCAACCTTGTGCACCAGCGCGCTGATCACTTCGATGCCACTGCTCGCCGCGCAAACCCAACAGATGCCGAGTGAGCAGGGCACCCTCAAGGTCACGCAAGTCACTCGCGGCTTGGTGCATCCCTGGGCACTGGCGTTCCTGCCCGACCAGCAGGGCATGCTGGTGACCGAGCGCGCCGGTGACCTGCGAGTGGTCAGTGCCGACGGCAAGCGTTCGGCACCGCTCAGTGGCGTGCCCCAGGTGTGGGCCAAAGGCCAGGGTGGATTGCTCGACGTAGTGTTGTCGCCACAGTTCAAGGTCGATCGCATGGTCTATCTGTCCTACGCCGAAGGCGGTGGCGAGGACGGCAAGGCCGGTACGGCGGTGGGGCGTGGCCGGTTATCCGCTGACATGATGGCGCTCAAGGACTTCAGGGTGATTTTCCGCCAGGAGCCCAAGCTGTCCACCAGCAATCATTTCGGTTCACGGCTGGTGTTCGATCGCGACGGCTACCTGTTCATCACCCTGGGCGAGAACAATGTCCGGGAGACCGCCCAGGACCTCGACAAGCTTCAAGGCAAGGTCGTGCGAATCCATCCCGACGGGCAGGTACCGAAGGACAACCCCTTTGTCGGTCAAGCCGGAGTGCGCCCGGAAATCTGGTCATATGGCCAGCGCAATCCGCAAGGGGCGGCGCTGAACCCCTGGAGTGGCGAGCTGTGGGAAAACGAGCACGGCCCCAGGGGCGGCGATGAGATCAACCTCATCGAGCGAGGCGCGAACTACGGCTGGCCCACGGCGACTCACGGTATCGACTACTCGGGATTACCCATCCCCGAAGCCAGGGGCACAACCGCCGAGGGTACCGTGGGGCCTCTGCATGTCTGGGAGCAGTCGCCGGCTATCAGTGGCATGGCGTTCTACGACGCTGACCGCTTCAAGGCCTGGCAGCACAATCTGTTCATTGGCGCCCTGGCGACCCGGGAGTTGATTCGCCTGCAACTGGAGGGCGACAAGGTGGTGCATGAGGAGCGTTTGCTGGGCGAACTCAAGGCAAGGATCCGCGACGTTCGCCAAGGGCCGGATGGGTACCTCTATGTACTCACGGATGAAGACGACGGTGCGTTGTACAAGGTCGGCCTGTAGGTGATCGCACCGGATGCGAGGGACCTTCCCCCGACGGTGAACACCATGAAGGTGCCAACGGGGCGAAGGGCACTGATCTTTTCGGGGGAGAGGCTCCCCCGTCAAGCCGTCGGTCCATCATGCCTGTTGCGTAGCGACCGGGCGGGTCTTGCTGGCGCGAAGGCCGCGCACCACCAGGTACAACAGTGGCCCTGCGGAAACGAACACGGCGGTCAGCAGCAGGTATGGCAATACGGACCACGCTGACTGGCCTCGGTCGCGGGCGTCCTTGTACATCCATATACCCGCCAGCGTGGCCAGCAGATAAAGGTCGATCACCACCTGGGCCGTGTCCGGGCGGGACATCAGGTCGATGCCGAAATCAATCAATGACTGTTCGGCCTGGAGCATCACGGCAAGGGTGTAGCCGGTAAAGGCGAGCAGGGCGATCAACGGCAGTGCGACAGACTTCATGGAGGCCTTCCTTGGGTCAATGAGCGGTTTTTGCAGACTAACCCGCCGTAGGCAAAGTTGGCCATTGACTTGCCATCAACACGCGGCTAATTTCCAGTCATGACTTTCACTGCACTGCGTTGCCAGCCAAGCATTATTACCGCCATTCCTGATTTGGCGGGCTAGCTGACGGCTGCACCGAACCCGCCCTAGAGGCGGGTTTTCATTTTCTGTCTCCGGGGCCTTGAATACCACCAGGAGACGTTGATGGACACCCCGACGGCCGCTCAGGCCTTGCTTGAGTACTACGTGAAAAAAATCCTCGCCGCCCCGGTTTACCAACTGGCGGTGCGCACGCCGTTGCAGTTCGCGCCGGCATTGTCCGAGGCGTTGGGCAACCAGATTCTGCTCAAGCGCGAAGACCTGCAACCGACCTTTTCCTTCAAGATTCGTGGTGCCTGCAACAAGCTGGCTCAACTCAGCGACGGACAAAAGGCCCGTGGCGTGATCACGGCGTCGGCCGGCAATCATGCGCAAGGTGTGGCGCTGGCGGCACGGGAACTGGGGATCGAGGCGACCATCGTCATGCCCACCTCAACCCCTGCGCTCAAGGTCATCGGAGTTCGTAGTCGTGGCGCGGATGCGGTGCTGCATGGCGACAGTTTCCCCTTCGCCCTGGAGTACGCCTTGAACCTGGCCCGGCAAACCGGTCGCACCTTCGTCTCGCCCTTCGACGACCCGGATGTGATCGCCGGCCAGGGTACCGTGGCCATGGAAATCCTGCGCCAACACCAGGGGCCGCTGGATGCGATTTTCGTTCCGGTGGGGGGAGGTGGCCTGATCGCCGGGATCGCGGCGTACGTCAAATACCTGCGGCCGGATATCCGCATCATCGGCGTGGAATCCGAGCATTCCGCATGTTTGCAGGCAGCGTTGCAAGCGGGAGAGCGGGTGGTGCTGCCGAGTGTGGGCACCTTCGCTGACGGTGTCGCGGTTGCGCAGATCGGCGCGCATGGCTTCCAGATCTGTCGCGAGTACGTCGACCAGGTGTTGACCGTCAGCGATGATGAGTTGTGCGCGGCGATCAGGAACATCTATGACGACACCCGCTCGATCACCGAGCCTTCCGGCGCGTTGGCCGTGGCGGGCATCAAGCAGTATGTGGCGCAACAGGGCGTGCGGGGCCAGACGCTGGTGGCGATCGATTCAGGCGCCAATATCAACTTCGACAGCTTGCGTCATGTGGCCGAGCGCGCTGCATTGAGCGGCGCGCGGGGGGAGGATGCGATCTATTCTTGAGTCGCTTTTTCAACCTTGTCGGCGGCCGACCAGATCCGGTAGCGTACTTCGATGTCCTTGGGCACGTAGAGCACGATCGGCAGCTTGCTGTTGTAACGCAGCATGAAGCCATCGCCGACCACTGGTACGAAGGCCTGCGTGCGCTTGCCATCGGGGCAGGCCATCAGGGTGCTCATCGGGCCGATGACTTTCTCCATGCGATAGAAGGAATAGCCCCAGCCCTCGAGGTTTTTCTCTTCGAGGATGCCCCCCAAACGTTGCTGATTGCAGTCCACGGCGAGGGTTTTGCCGGCAAGGATCTCGACCTGGTAATTGTCTTCGCGGGCTTGCGGGGCAAGGTGAATGACCTGGCGGGTGAAGCCGTTTTCAGCCTTGGGGAAGGGCGCAACGTCCTCCAGCTTGGTTGCAACGGCCTGGGTGGACAGGCCGATCAGCAGTACGGCCGTGGCGGTGAGGGTAGATGAGCGCATGACGCCTCCTTGCTTGTGGTTGATTGAAAAAACGCGAGCATTCTTGCCGCGTGGGCCTGCCAATGCAAACCGGGTGTATTGACGGGCTTGAGCATCAGAAGTTCAGGCGGCTCAATCAACGGATTGGGAGAGTTCGACACAGTCGCGCCGAGTCTGGAGAAAGGCTGCGCCTAGCGCGATCTCGACCACCACCGCCAGCAGGATGCCGGGACCGGCGCGACCATTGAGCCATTCGCTAAAGCCCAGTACTGCCAGGCCGAACAGCCCGATGACCACACCACTGCTCATGGCGGTGCGGGCTATGGAAGGCGGTGCATGGCGTGCCAGGAAGAACATCACGCCCAGGGTCACGAACAACATGGCTCCGCGTCTGGCCATCAAGCCTGCGGTGTTGTCGTAGGCAACCCCCCAGATCGACAACATGAACTCGGGGATCAAGCCCCAGATCAGCGCGAGGACAAAACACAGTGCGGTAGTAAGGGTGGCGAGGGTACGAAATGACAACGGCATGGCGAATCCTTGCGGCAGCGGAGGGCAGGCCAAAGCATAACCTTTGGCCCGGCACTCGCCCATCATCAACAGTTGTCGTGACTCGCTTCTCTCAGTTTTGGTAGCTGCAGGCCTCAGAGAGTTTCTGATAACGAATGCTTTCCTGTTTGCCGGCGTTGTCGATGAACGTCATTTCGGCGGTTACCACCTTGCAGTCCGTTGTGGTGGGTTCGGTCATTGAAAGCACTTTGTTCACGTGCAGCGCCATGCCGTAGTGATAGGAAACGGCTTGGGACGGTGCGGTGTCGGCCAGCACCAGCCCGGCGTATCCGGTGCAGGTGAGGGCCGCAATAGCCAGCAGGGTGCGCATGTTCATGACACATCTCCGGAGCAGACCAGGATTGGCACGACATCCGCAGATGCCGGCCCTGCCGCGCAGGGTGTCGGAATGTCTGGCACGAACGCGGTTCAGCCACTGTTGGGTAGCAGGGTTAAGCATAGATGACGGGCGCGCGTGATGAGGCTGCCCGGATCGGTGGCGATGGTTTCAGACTAAAGTCGCCTGTAGCGATATGGGGCCATATGCCACCATTGGCGATCACCTTGTAACTTTTCATTTCATTCCGGCAGGCGGTGGTTTGCTGGATGAACGCTATTTGTGTTGGCTGATTGTCCCGTCGCAAAGATGCACTGCTGGAGCTTTTGTCATGCGTCCCCCGTTTCCCCTCATCACGTCGTGCCCGGTTCTGGGCGTCGGCGCCGCCTTGTTGTGCGCCGTTTTTTCCACTCAGAGCCAGGCCAGTGGTTTCATTGATGACAGCAGCGCCACCGTCGAGGCGCGCACGGTGTATTTCAATCGCGACTTTCGTGATGGCCACACCTCCAATCCGCAGGGCGCGTCGAAGCGTGAAGAGTCGGCCCAGGGTTTCATTCTCAATCTGCAGTCGGGGTACACCGAAGGCACCGTAGGGTTTGGTGTCGATGCGCTGGGGATGCTGGGTTTCAAGCTCGACTCCAGTGCCGACAGCAGCAACAGTGGCCTGTTGCCGTCGTCCGGCAATGACCCGCGCGGTTCCGAAGGCCAATACGCCAAGCTGGGCCTGACCGCCAAAGTCCGGGCGTCCCACAGCGTACTGAAATACGGCGCACTGCTGCCGGACCTGCCACTGATCAAGTACAACGATGGCCGCTTGTTGCCGACGATGTTCAACGGTGCGCTGCTCACCTCCAGGGAGCTGAACAACCTGACCTTTACCGGCGCCCGCCTTAACCGGTACACCGCGCGGGATTCAACGGACGCCCAGGACATCCGCCTGCACTGCAAGAACAAGCGCTACGCCTGCAACGTGACGGCCGATCACTTCGATCTCTACGGTGTGGAGTACAAGCTCAATGACCGCGTGAGCGCTCAGTACCAGTATGCCGAGCTGGAAGACATCTATCGCCAGCACTACCTGGGTGTAGTGGCTAGTCAACCCTTGGCGGCGGGCTCGTTGAAGGCCGATCTGCGGGTGCTCAGCAGTGCCGACAGCGGTGCCGCCCGTGCCGGCTCCATCGACAACCGTGCCCTGAGCGGCCTGTTGGGTTATGCCGTCAGCGGCCACACCTTCAGTGCTGGCTGGCAGCGCATGATCGGCGATAACTCGATGCCGTACCTGGATGGCAGCAACCCCTATCTGGTCAACTACGTGCAGGTCAATGACTTCGCGGCGGCCCAGGAACGCTCCTGGCAGCTGCGTTACGACTACGACTTCAAGGCCATCGGTATCAATGGCTTGAGCTTCCTGACCCGTTACGTGAACGGCGATCACATCAAGGTCGTCGGCAGCGAGCAGGAAGGCAAGGAATGGGAGCGCGACAGCGAACTCAAGTACGTGGTGCAAAGCGGGACGTTCAAGGGTGTAAGCCTGCGCCTGCGCAGTGCGACCTACCGCACCAACTACGAACAGTTCGCCCGGGATGTGGATGAGACCCGGTTGATCGTCAGCTACAACTTTTCGCTGCTGTGAGTCTTGGGCTGGCAGTGTGAGCGCGATCGCTGGCCGACCTTGATGGGCGTCACCGGGTGTTGCGGTTTTTCTCTTCGATCCACTGCGACATGTATTGCGTGCTCTTGTGTTGATGATGACGCAACATGCCACCGATAAAGTTCTCCCGACGCAGCGCCAGCAGGTTATCGCGGCAGTGCTGCAGCCGGTCGATCAGCGCCGGGCCATGGACGCTCTGCCGGTAACGGGCGCTGAGCAGCTGTACGCCGGCATCCTGGGCCCGGGTCCACAGTGCCTTGTCCTGGTACAGGCGCACCGCCGCCTGGGCGATGGCCTCGGCACTTTCGGCAATCTCACCGGCCCACGGCATGTCCCCGGACATGCCTTCAGCGCCGGTCGGAGTGGTGATGTTCGGTGTACCGCAGAGCATCGCATCGAAGATCTTGCCCTTGATTCCTGCACCAAAGCGCAGGGGCGCGAGGCAGATGCGTGCGGCCGACATGACCTGCAGGGCGTCCTCGGCCCAGTTCATGACATGAAAGCCCTGTGCCGGGTTGTGCAAGGCCGTGGCCTTGGGCGGTGTATAGGCGCCGTAGATGTGCAGTTGCGCACCGGGCAGCTGTTGACGGATCAGTGGCCAGATGGCGGTTTTCATCCAGAGCACGGCGTCCCAGTTCGGTGCGTGGCGGAAGTTGCCGATGCTGAGGAAGTGCGCACGGTCTTCAAATGGCACGAAGGCTTGCGTCGGCGGGTCGAGCATCAATGGACACCAATGCACACTGCTGCGTGGCACCGAGAAATGCTCCACCAGCAACTGGATTTCCACTTCCGAGATCATCAGGTTGAGGTCGCAGCGCAACAGCGCGGCAATCTCCCGCTTGGCCAGTTCGGTGTCGGCCATCAGGGCAAACTCCTGCGCCAGCGCAGGGGCAAACAGCGAGGCGAAATCATTGTGATCGTCGCTGGCCTTCAGGCGGTCTTTCAAGCGCTGGTGGCGAGCGTGACGCAGGCTTTGCAAGTCCGAGGTTTCCAGGACCCGCAGCGCATCAGGGCAGTGTTTTTCAACGCGCCAGCCGAACTGTTCCTCCATCATGAACTGGTCGAACAGCACGATATCCGGTGCCAATTGACTGACGAAGGCATCAAAGCTGCTGTTGTTGAGCTCGATGGGCTGTTCCTTGATACCCATCGACAGCAGGTCGGCCTTGTGCTCGCCGACGCCTGCGGGGCTGCTGAAGGTAATGTCCCAACCCTGCTGGAGAAAGGTCTCGAGGATCTGCATGACGTGACCGCTGGCGGCGGATGAGCGCGGTTCGGGCCAGACGTAACCAATGACCAGGACCTTGGTTGCGCGAGACGGACTCATGAGCGGTATTTCCTTGAAACGGCAGGTGGGCAGGGATGTGCGGGGGCGCCATTAAACCACAGCCCAGGTCTTCGCAGGCTGGTTGGCGATAGTGCGCTGAGGGACGAGTGTCCTGAAGATTTGCGTTACCCGTTCAGGCCTCATCGCGAGTAGGCTTGCTCCCACCGTTGGGATTCGCTCCCCTGTGTGGGGAGCCTGCAGCTTCGCCACAGAGCAGCCCGGCATCAGGGTAGGGTCTAGCTCAGACTGATATCACGGCTTGACGATTCGAAGTTATTAACTATGATTGGACTTTAATCATAGTGATGCGTTATTGCGCGGCATTGGAGTAATGATCATGGCCACTACCGCCAAAACCCGATCCGTGACAGCTCATGTCCCTGTCGATCTCGCCGAAAGGGTTGACGAAATCGCTGAGCGCCTGGAGCGCTCAAAGAACTGGATAGTCAAGCAGGCTCTGTCCGCCTGGATAGACCAGGAAGAAGAACGCAGTCGCCTGACCCGTGAGGCTTTGGCTGATGTGGATGCTGGCCGCGTGATTGATCACCAGGCTGTTCAGGCCTGGGCCGATAGCCTCAGTACCGACTCCCCGCTGCCAGTGCCGCTCTGATGGAGTTGAAGTGGACAAGCAAGGCGCTTTCCGACATTGCCCGGCTGTACGAGTTTCTGGCCGCCGTGAACCAACCTGCCGCCGCGCATACGGTTCAACAGCTCACGGCTGCCCCGACCACGTTGCTGGCTAATCCACGCATTGGCGAACGGCTTGAAGAGTTTGAGCCGCGGGATGTGCGCAAAATTATCATCGGCCACTACGAGATGCGTTACGAGATACAGGGCTCCACCCTCTATTTGCTGCGCCTGTGGCATACACGCGAGGATCGATAGCGATAGCCTGGACAACATCGAACCCTCAGAACGACCGTACGATCCGTCCCAGTGTCTCCATCGCCTTCTCAGAATCTTCAGTCCATGGGCTGCCGTAATTCAACCGGATGCAATTCCTGAAGCGCCGGGTCGGTGAAAAGATCGGCCCCGGTGCGATGCTGATGCCCTGTGCCAACGCCATCTGGAACAACTTCAACGAATCCATCTGTGCCGGCAGTTCCAGCCACAGGAAGTAGCCACCGGCCGGTTGGCTGACGCGGGTCTGCGCCGGGAAGTAGCGGGCAATGGCGGCGAGCATGGCGCTTTGCTGCTCTTCGAGGGCATAGCGCAGTTTGCGCAGGTGGCGGTCGTAGCCGCCGTGTTGCAGGTAGTCGGCAATCGCCGCCTGGGCCGGCATCGAGGCGCACAGCGAGGTCATCAATTTCAGCCGTTCGATTTTCTGCGCGTAACGTCCGGCGGCGACCCAGCCGATGCGGTAGCCGGGGGCCAGGCTTTTGGCGAACGAGCCGCAATGCATCACCAGTCCCTCGGTGTCGAACGCCTTGGCCGGCTTGGGGGCTTGTTGGCCGTAGTACAGCTCGGCGTACACATCATCTTCAATCAGCGGCACTTGATGGCGGCGCAGCAGCTCCACCAGCTCCTGCTTCTTGGCCTCGGGCATGGTCGCGCCCATGGGGTTCTGGAAACTGGTCATGCACCAGCAGGCCTTGATCGGATGGCGCTCCAGGGTTTGCGCCAGTACGCCCAGGTCGATGCCGTCACGGGGGTGCACGGGGATTTCCACCGCCTTGAGCTTCAGGCGTTCGAGCACTTGCAGACTGGCGTAGAACGCCGGGGCCTCGATGGCCACCAGGTCGCCGGGCTCGGTCACCGCCTGCAGGCACAGGTTCAGGGCTTCCAGGGCGCCGTTGGTAATCAGCAGTTCTTCCATGGGCAGCATCAAGCCGCCGACCATGTAGCGCAGGGCGATCTGCCGACGCAGTTGCGGGTTGCCCGGCGACATGTCGGTGACCACCATGCGCGGGTCCATCTCGCGACTGGCGCTGGCCAGGGAGCGCGATAGTCGTTGCAAGGGAAACAGGGTCGGGCTGGGGAAGGCCGAGCCAAAGGGCACGGTGTTCGGGTCCTTGATCGAATCGAGTACCGAGAACACCAGTTCGCTGACGTCGACTTCGGTGGATTCGTTGACCTGGCTGCTGATCACTGGCTCCGAAAACGGGCTCGGCGCGTGAGTATTGACGAAGTAACCGGAACGCGGCCGGGCGCGAATCAGCCCGCGACGCTCCAGCAGGTAATAGGCCTGGAACACCGTGGAGGGGCTGACCCCGTAGGTCTGGCTCGCGTAGCGCACCGACGGCACGCGCTGGCCGGGGCCGAGCACCCCGGAGCGGATCAGTTCGGCAATGTCGTCGGCGAATTTTTCGTAGCGTTTCATCGAAAGCCCGATAGATGTCATTCAGAAAAAACGAGGTGTCTTCTTCGCGGGCCGGGCGGTGTTCCGCTTGCCCGCGAATGGCAGCACCGCAGTGTAAGGGATCAACGATTCATCGGCGCAACAAACCGGCTGTTCGCTTCGCTGTAGATCTGTGGCTCGTCACTGTCGGTGATCTTGAAGGTGATCTTCTGTGAACTGCTCTGCGCCTGGTCGGTGGTCATGGCCACCGACACCGGCACGTCGAGAATCTCACCCGGTGCCAGGCTCAGTTCGGTCCGCCCCTGCAACTGGAAGCCTTCACCCTCCACCAACGACAGGTGATAGTCCTGGCGCTGCTGGGTCTTGTTGATGACCTTGAGGCTGTAGATGTTCTCGATCTGCCCCTGGCTGTTCTCCCGGAACAGGCCCCGGTCCTTGCTCACGTCCAGCGACACCATGGGCCGCTCCATCAACGCCAGCACCAGCGCACCGATCATCACCAGCAGTACGGCGGTGTAGCCGATCAAGCGCGGCCGCAGCAGGTGGGTCTTGCCCCCTTGCAGTTCGTGCTCGGAGGTATAGCTGATCAGGCCACGGGCGTAGCCCATTTTGTCCATGATCGAATCGCAGGCGTCGATACAGGCCGCACAACCGATGCACTCCATCTGCAAGCCGTCGCGGATGTCGATGCCGGTCGGGCAGACCTGCACGCACAGCTGGCAGTCGATGCAATCGCCCAGGCCGGCTTCGGCCGGTTTCACGTCACGTTTGCGCGGGCCGCGGTTTTCGCCACGGGCCGCATCGTAGGAAATAGTCAGGGTGTCCTTGTCGAACATCACGCTCTGGAACCGCGCATACGGGCACATGTGCATGCACACCGCTTCACGTAGCCAGCCGGCGTTGATGTAGGTGGCGCCGGTGAAGAACAACACCCAGAACAGGCTCACGCCGCCCATTTGCAAGGTCAGCAGTTCAGTGGCCAGCGGGCGGATGGGGGTGAAGTAACCGACAAAGGTCAGGCCGGTGAGGATGCTGATGGCCAGCCACATCGTGTGTTTGGCCGAGCGGCGCAGCAGCTTGTTCAGGCTCCAGGGCGCGGCCTGCAGCTTGATCCTCTGGTTACGTTCGCCCTCGGTGACCTTTTCGCACCACATGAACAGCCAGGTGAACGAACTTTGCGGGCAGGTGTAGCCGCACCACACGCGTCCGGCGAACACGGTGATCGCGAACAGGCCAAAGGCGCAGATGATCAACAGCGCCGAGAGCAGGATGAAATCCTGTGGCCAGAAGGTCGCGCCAAAGATGTGGAACTTGCTTTGCGAAAGGTCCCAGAGCACGGCTTGTCGCCCGCCCCAGTTCAGCCACACGGTGCCAAAAAACGCCAGGAACAGAAAACCCGCACCACCAAGGCGCAAGTTTCGGAACAAACCGGTGAAGCTTCGGGTGTGAATCTGGTTGTCGCTGGATTTGGCCTTCATCTTTGGACGCGAAGGCTCGAATGTTTCTACTAATCGGACGGGGATTTTATCGCTCATGGTCTTTCGCTCATCAGCCTCCATCAGGCCAGTGAACTATGAGCGCCGAACTGTTTGCATAACAGACTCAGGTATTGGATTAAAAAGCGGATCAGATGGGCTTGCGAGTGCCCCCTGCGACAACTTGATGCACCCCGCCAGGCGCGGTAGCCGCGCCTATATCAAGGCGCTGCCGGTGTCCGTGATCTGCGTCAGGTAAATCACCGAATCACCGTCGCCGGGCTACAGGCGTCTGCGCTCGTCGACGGCGCCTGCTACGGTCAATGCGTCGGCTTCTGCTTCGGTGATGTAGAACCGCAGGCCATCGAGGTCGACCGCCGGCATCAATGTCTGATCGTCGGTGATGAGGGTCACGTCGGGTGCCAGGCGAATTTCTTCACCGTTTTCGGTGATGAAAAAGCAGGTCTGATGGTCGATGCGCACTGTCATGGAATTCTCCGTTTCTAAGCGGATCTTATCCCTTGGGACGCACATCTGGCACCGTGGTTCGGTGCAGCCGATCAGTGGCCAGTGCCTCTTTCCGACGGCCGGCGCGCCGACATCGGATCGTCACCAGCGGTGCGGATAATCGGCCAGGCTTTTATGCCCTGGCGCGCGGCTCTTCACTCGGCGGGTCTCCGGCTGGCAGTTGCGGGCCGGGTGGTAGCGGATCCTGCTCGGGCTCGGGCGTTGGCTCGTCTGGCGGCAAGACGGGTTGGTCAATGTTCGGATCAGGCGTTTCAGGCGGGATCGGAATACTCATCGGTGTGGCCTCTTTTGTGCTTGGCTTATTCGATGGACCACCGCGCCTGCGCATTGATTCCATCGGCCCGGGTGCGGATCCGACTGAACTTTGCCCGACCTCCGGCGCTCGGAACCTTAAGCAGGGTCCGCAAGGCAGGACACGATTGGCCACTAGCGCGTCCACGGGGCGTAGGGGGGGATGCTCGATGACGACCGGAAAACCGACGGAACTGAACTACAACCCGCAACTGCCGCTGTCACAGGCGCTGTTGCTGCCACGCATTGCGATCGAGGACACCACGCCCGTGATCGATGGCGGCCAGTTTGCGGTCAAGGCCATCGAAGGGCAGGTGGTGACCGTGACGAGCAAGGTGTTTGCCGACGGTCATGACCGGCTCGCGGTGCGCGTGCGCTGGCGTAATGACGCCGATGAGTGCTGGCAAAGCGAAGTGATGAGCAACCTGGGTAACAACAGCTGGCAAGGCCAGTTCAAGGTCGCGGCGCCCGGGTACTACTGGTTTTGTATCGAGGCCTGGCTCGACCCGTTCGCCACTTTCTGTCATGAGCTGGAAAAGAAGCACTTGGGCGCAGTGTCGATCAGCCTGGAGTTGCAGGAAGGCCGCAACCTGGTGCTGCACGCCTCGCAGCGCAGTGAAGGGGCTGTGAGTGAAGCACTTGTCGCCCTGCACCACGAACTGTCGGGCTTGCTGGAAGCCGAGCAGGTGGCGCTGTTTGTGCATCCGCGCAGCGCCGAACTGATGGCGGCGGCCGATCAGCGCCCCTACATCAGTCTCAGCCCCGAGTATCCGCTGGACGTGGAGCGCACCCGTGCGCAGTTTGCCAGCTGGTACGAGCTGTTTCCCCGCTCGATCACCGACGATCCCACCGGGCATGGCACTTTCGACGATGTGCACTCGCGCCTGCCGATGATCCAGGACATGGGCTTCGACGTGCTGTATTTCCCGCCGATCCACCCCATCGGGCGCAGCTTTCGCAAAGGCCCCAACAACGCTCTGGTGGCCGGTCCCGATGACCCGGGCAGTCCCTATGCCATCGGCAGCGATGAGGGCGGGCACGAGGCCATTCATTCGCAACTGGGCAGCCGCGAGGACTTCCGTCGCCTGGTGGCCGCGGCCGCCGACCATGGGCTGGAGATTGCCCTGGACTTCGCCATTCAGTGCTCCCAGGATCATCCCTGGCTCAAGCAGCATCCGGGCTGGTTCAACTGGCGCCCGGATGGCACGATCAAATACGCCGAGAACCCGCCGAAGAAGTACCAGGACATCGTCAACGTCGACTTCTATACCCACGATGCAATCCCCGGTCTGTGGCTGGAGTTGCGCGACATTGTGGTGGGCTGGGTGAAGGAGGGGGTGAAGCTGTTCCGGGTCGACAACCCGCACACCAAGCCCTTGCCGTTCTGGCAGTGGCTGATTGGCGATGTACGGGCGCTGTACCCCGAGGTGATCTTCCTCGCCGAGGCGTTCACCACGCCGGCGATGATGGCGCGCCTGGGCAAGGTCGGTTACTCCCAGAGCTACACCTATTTCACCTGGCGCAACACCAAGCACGAACTGGCGACCTATTTCACCGAACTGAACCAGTCACCGTGGCGCGAGTGCTACCGGCCGAATTTTTTCGTCAATACTCCGGACATCAACCCGCAGTTCCTGCACGCCTCGGGCCGTGCCGGATTTCTGATCCGCGCCGTCCTGGCGACCATGGGCTCGGGCCTGTGGGGCATGTATTCGGGCTTTGAACTGTGCGAATCGGCGCCGGTGCCGGGCAAGGAGGAGTACCTGGACTCGGAGAAGTACCAGATCCGCGTCCGCGACTTCACGGCGCCAGGCAACATCATCGCCGAGATCGCCCAGCTCAACCGCATTCGCCGGCAGAACCCGGCGCTGCATACGCATCTGGGCCTGAAGATCTACAACGCGTGGAACGACAATATTTTGTATTTCGGCAAGCGCAGCGCGGACGGTAGCAATTTCATTCTGGTGGCGGTCAGCCTGGATCCGCATAACGCCCAGGAGGCGAATTTCGAGCTGCCGTTGTGGGAGATGGGCTTGCCGGATGACGCGACTACCCACGGCGAGGACTTGATGACCGGCCATCGCTGGGACTGGCACGGCAAATATCAGTTCATGCGCATCGAGCCCTGGCATCAGCCGTTCGGGATCTGGCGCATATCGGTTTGATCATCACTCATCGATGGGAGTTGCCCATGGCGAAGAAAACGAGGTCAGCCACCTTCAGCAATGACCCGCTCTGGTACAAGGACGCGGTGATCTATCAGTTGCACGTGAAATCCTATTTCGATGCCAACAATGATGGGATCGGTGACTTTCCCGGCTTGATCGCCAAGCTCGACTACATCGCCGACCTGGGCGTCAACACCCTCTGGCTGTTGCCGTTCTACCCCTCGCCACGGCGCGATGACGGCTACGACATCGCCGAATACCGGGGCGTGCACAGCGACTACGGGACCTTGGCCGACGTCAGGCGTTTCATTGCCCAGGCCCATAAACGCGGGCTGCGGGTGATCACCGAACTGGTCATCAATCATACGTCCGACCAACACCCCTGGTTCCAGCGGGCGCGCAAGGCCAAGCCCGGTTCGGCGGCACGGGACTTTTATGTCTGGTCCGATGACGATCAAAAATACGACGGTACCCGGATCATCTTCCTCGACACCGAAAAGTCCAACTGGACCTGGGACCCGGTGGCTGGCCAGTACTTCTGGCACCGCTTCTATTCGCACCAGCCGGACCTTAACTTCGATAACCCGAAGGTCATGAAAGCGCTGCTGTCGGTGATGCACTACTGGCTGGACATGGGCATCGACGGCCTACGCCTGGACGCCATTCCCTACCTGATCGAGCGGGACGGCACCCACAACGAGAACCTGCCCGAGACCCACGCGGTGCTCAAGCAGATCCGCGCCGAGATCGACGCCCATTACCCTGACCGCATGCTGTTGGCCGAAGCCAACCAGTGGCCCGAGGACACCCAGTTGTATTTCGGCGACACCCACGGCGATCACGGCGACGAATGCCACATGGCGTTCCACTTCCCGCTGATGCCGCGCATGTACATGGCGCTGGCCCAGGAAGACCGCTTTCCGATCACCGATATCTTGCGCCAGACCCCGGAAATCCCGGCCCACTGCCAATGGGCGATTTTCCTGCGCAACCACGATGAGCTGACCCTGGAGATGGTCACCGACAAAGAGCGCGACTACCTGTGGAACTACTACGCGGCCGACCGACGCGCGCGGATCAACCTGGGCATTCGCCGGCGCCTGGCCCCTTTGATGGAGCGCGATCGACGACGCATTGAGCTGTTGAACAGCCTGCTGTTGTCGATGCCGGGCACGCCGACCCTGTACTACGGCGACGAAATCGGCATGGGCGACAACATCTACCTGGGGGACCGTGACGGGGTGCGCACCCCCATGCAATGGTCGATTGATCGCAACGGCGGTTTCTCCCGGGCCGACCCGGCCAGCCTGGTACTGCCGCCGATCATGGACCCGCTGTACGGCTACCCGTCGGTCAATGTCGAAACCCAGGCCGGGGACCCCCATTCGCTGTTGAACTGGACCCGGCGCATGCTGACCATTCGTAAACATTCCAAGGCGTTCGGTCGTGGCACCCTGAAGATGCTGTCACCGAGCAATCGACGGATTCTGGCCTATACACGCGAATACACCGGTGAGGACGGCAAGCCGGAAATCATTCTGTGCGTGGCCAACGTTTCGCGCAGTGCCCAGGCGGCGGAGCTGGACCTGTCGGCGTTTGCCGGCATGGTCCCGGTGGAGATGCTCGGCGGCAATGCGTTCCCGCCCATCGGCCAACTGAACTTTCTCCTGACCCTGGCACCCTATGGTTTCCACTGGTTCGTGCTGGCCAGCGAGAACCAGATGCCCAGCTGGCATGTGGAGCCGGCGCAAAGCCTGCCGGATTTCACCACCCTTGTGCTGAAACAGCGCATGGAGGAGTTGCTCGAGGCCCCTTCGCGCACTCTTCTGGAGCAGGAGGTGCTGCCGAACTGGTTGCCCAATCGACGCTGGTTTGCCGGCAAGGGCGGCTGTATCGACAGTGTGCACATTGCCTATGGTGTGCGCTTTGGCGATCCGCAGCATCCGGTGCTGCTCAGCGAAATCGAGGTCACCGGTAACGGTGTGAGCAGTCGCTATCAATTGCCTTTCGGCTTCCTGGCCGAGGATCAGGTGACGGCCGCCTTGCCGCAACAGTTGGCCCTGTCCCGTGTCCGCCGAGGGCCGCAGGTGGGGTTGATGACCGACGCGTTCAGCCTCGACAGTTTTGTCCATGCCGTGTTGCAGGCGATGCAGACGCAGACCGTGCTGGCCTTGGACGACGGTGAGATACGCTTCGAACCCACCCCGGAGCTGGCGAAGCTGGGGCTGAACGCCGAATCGCCGGTGCGTTACTTGACGGCCGAACAGTCCAACAGCTCGGTGGTGATCGGCGCCAGCCTGGTCCTCAAGCTGATTCGCCAGGTTGCCGCCGGCGTGCATCCGGAGCGGGAGATGGGGGGGTACCTGACGGCGGCCGGATTCCGCCATATCTCGCCATTGCTGGGTTCGGTGGTTCGTCGCGACGGGCAAGGTCAAGACACGCTGTTGATGATCGCCCAAGGCTATCTGAGTAATCAGGGCGATGCCTGGGAGTGGACCCAGAGCAACCTGGAGCGGGCGATCCGCGATGAACTGGCCGATGCCGTGTCCGAGCAGGAGCGGCACTACAACGCGCTCGGCGAACTGAAAGAATTCGCCGCTATGCTGGGGCGGCGCCTGGGGGAAATGCACCAGGTGCTGGCAGCGCCCAGTGACGACCCGGCCTTCGGTTCGCAGGTCAGCACGCACAAGGACCAACAGGTGCAGGCCAAGGCGATTGCGCGACAACTGGAAAGTGCCTTGCAACAGCTGGCGCAGCACCAGGCCGCGCTGAACCCGATGGATCGGGTGCTGGCGGGGCGTTTGCTGGGGCAGAAAAAGGCGATCCTCAAGCACATTCAGGCACTGGCACAAAAAACCGTGGGTGGATTGCGCATGCGGGTCCACGGTGACCTGCACCTGGGACAGGTGCTGGTGATCAAGGGTGATGCCTACCTGATCGACTTCGAGGGCGAGCCGGCGCGCCCCTTGCATGAGCGCAGGGGCAAGCACAGTCCCTACAAGGATGTCAGTGGCGTGCTGCGTTCGTTTGATTACGCGGCCGCGATGGCGCGCGGCGGGCAGGGCGTCGACGGCAGTGCGCAGGTCGAAGGCGCACGCCAGCGCGTGACGCAACGTTATGTGCGTGAATCCCGCGAGGCATTTGTCCGGGCGTACCGGCGCGCGACAGCTAGTCTTGAGCATGCCTGGCAGGATCCCGAGGCTGAAGACGCCGCGCTGGCGCTGTTCAGTCTGGAGAAGGCGGCCTATGAAGTGGTGTATGAAGCTAAAAATCGTCCCGGTTGGTTGGCCGTGCCGTTGCACGGCCTGTATGGGTTATTGAGTGGCCTGGAACCCTTTTCTGAAGACGGTGCAGAGCTGTCATGAAGGAGCTGTCATGAAAGAGCGGGGACATGTGAAAGAGGCGCTGCTTCCGGCGGCGCGGGACATCGAGGCGCTGGTGCGCGCCGAACACCAGGATCCGTTTGCGATACTCGGCCCCCATGCCGACGACGCGGGCGGCCAGTTCATTCGGGCCTACCTGCCGGACGCCTTGAGCGTGCAGGTGATCGCCCGTGACTCCGGTGAGCAGCTCGGCAGCTTGAGTGCCACCGAAGTACCCGGGTTGTTCGTCGGTCATTTCGATCGGGCACAGGCCTACCTGTTGCGCACCCAATGGGCCGGCGGCGAACAGACCGCAGAGGATCCCTACAGTTTTGGTCCGTTGCTGGGCGAGATGGACTTGTACCTGTTTGCCGAAGGTAACCATCGGGAACTCAGCGCTTGCCTGGGTGCACAATTGAAGAGCGTCGACGGTGTGGACGGTGTGCGCTTTGCGGTCTGGGCGCCCAATGCGCGCCGGGTCTCGGTGGTCGGTGACTTCAACGTGTGGGATGGTCGCCGCCATCCAATGCGCCTGCGCCATCCGTCCGGGGTCTGGGAGGTGTTCGTTCCGCGCCTGCAGGCGGGAGAAGCCTACAAGTACGAAATCCTCGGTGCCCACGGGATCCTGCCGCTCAAGGCCGACCCCATGGCACTGGCCACCCAGATGCCCCCCGACACAGCGTCGAAAGTCGCCGCGCCCTTGACCATCGACTGGCAGGACACGGACTGGATGCAACGCCGCGGCGAGCGTCAGCGGTCCAGCGCGGCGTTGTCGATCTATGAATTGCACGCCGGTTCCTGGCAGTGCGAAGTCGACGATGCCGGCGAAGTCGCTCGCCAGTACAACTGGGCAGAGCTTGCCGAACGCCTGATCCCTTACGTGAAGGACCTGGGGTTCACTCACATCGAGTTGATGCCGATCATGGAGCACCCCTTCGGTGGCTCCTGGGGCTATCAGCCACTGGCGCAATTTGCCCCGAGCGCCCGCTACGGTTCAGCCGATGACTTCGCCGCGTTCGTCAATGCCTGCCACCTGGCGGACATTGGCGTGATCCTCGACTGGGTGCCCGCGCACTTTCCCACCGATACCCACGGCCTGGCGCAGTTCGATGGCACGGCGCTGTATGAGTACGGTAACCCGCAGGAAGGCTTTCACCAGGACTGGGACACGTTGATCTACAACCTGGGGCGCACTGAGGTGCACGGTTTCATGCTGGCGTCGGCGTTGCACTGGCTCAGGCATTTCCATGTCGACGGGCTGCGGGTCGATGCAGTGGCGTCGATGCTCTACCGCGACTACTCGCGCAAGGCCGGCGAGTGGGTGCCCAACCGCCATGGCGGACGGGAGAACCTGGAGGCCATCGATTTTGTCCGCCACCTCAATGATGTGGTCGACCTGGAAGCACCGGGGGCCCTGGTGATTGCCGAAGAGTCCACCGCCTGGCCGGGGGTCAGCCAGAGCACCGAACACGGCGGGCTGGGGTTCGACTACAAGTGGAACATGGGCTGGATGCACGATTCGTTGCACTACATCCAACAGGATCCGGTGTACCGCGCCCACCACCACAACGAATTGAGCTTCGGCCTGGTCTACGCCTGGTCCGAGCGCTTCATCCTGCCGATCTCCCATGACGAAGTGGTGCACGGCAAGCATTCGCTGATCGACAAGATGCCCGGCGATCGCTGGCAGAAGTTCGCCAACCTGCGGGCTTACCTCAGTTTCATGTGGGCCCATCCAGGCAAGAAGCTGTTGTTCATGGGCTGCGAGTTCGGCCAATGGCGCGAGTGGAATCACGATCAGCAACTCGATTGGTACCTGCTGCAATACCCGGAGCACCGTGGCGTGCAAAAACTGGTGAGCGATCTCAACCGGTTATACCGGCAGGAACCGGCGCTGCATGAACAGGACGACGTGCCACAAGGCTTCCAGTGGTTGATCGGTGACGATGCAATCAATAGCGTTTACGCCTGGCTGCGCTGGAGCAAGGACGGGTGCCCGCTGCTGGTGGTGGCCAACTTCACTCCCGTGCCCCGGCCGGCCTATCGGGTGGGTGTGCCGTTCGCTGGACGCTGGAATGAGCTGATCAATAGCGACGCGGGGATCTATGCCGGTTCCAACTACGGCAATGCGGGCGGTGTCGTGGCCGAAGAGGAGGGCAGTCATGGCCAGGCCCTGTCGCTGGTGTTGAACCTGCCGCCACTGGCGGTGCTGATCTTGCGCCCGGAGGGTGAGTTCGCCACCTGACGTACGGCGGTGAAACACCGGTGAAACGTCCGCGGGCCCTGCCGGTATCCAGGATAACCGGCAGGGCCGGGCGGTAACGGTTCACCAGCGCATCCGCACGCCAAGACTGCCAATCAGCCCGTTCAGGTCATTGTCGTCCACGTCACTGCTGTAATCGGCACTGACATACAGACTCACGGTGGGTGTCACTCTGGCCACCAACCCCAGGCCCAGCTCAACGGTCGATGAGTTGCGACTGCTGCTGATTTTGTCGACCTGATCCAGGGTAACCGTGGCGCTGGTGTTGACGGTGTGCCACAGGTTGGTACGCACATAGGGTTCGACCGGCAGGCCATTGATGTCATAACTACCTTTCAAGCGTGCGCCGACGCGGCCGCTCCAGGAGTTGAGATCACTGGAGGGGGCATCGCTGCCGGCGTTGCTGGCCTCCAGGCTGATGCGCTGGTTGATCAATTGCGCCTGGGGTTCGATCACCCAGTTCTTGCTGATGCCAATGGGGAATCCACCTTCGACCGACAAGGTCACTGCCCGGCCTTCGGTGGCTTGCCGCTCACCCTGGCTGTTGCGACTGTAGCCGCTGACCCGGCCACCGCTGGCGGTCAAGTCTACGTGCCAGCCGCTGGCACCGGTCAGGCTCCAGTAGGCCCCCAGGCTTTCGCCTGCGAGGTTGAGGCTGTCGGTGTTCGGGTCGGCCAGTGCCGGGCCGATCAGCGTGCCGTTGCCATTGCTCTGGATCTGTTGGGCGCCACCCACCAACCCCATGCGCTGCGTATTGCCGCCATTGCCATGCACGGTCAGGAACGCTGGGCTGTTGACGGCCGGATGGCTGGCGATGCTGGAAAACTGCGAATTGAGTACATCCTGTTCAGCCTGACGGGCGGGGCCGCCGTACACCCGTTGCCAGGCAGAAGGGGCCGCCTGTTCGATCGTCAGTAACTGGTTTTCAAGGCCGGGTTGGCGAATGAAGTGCCCGCTCTGCGGCACCTCGGGAGCAGGGAACGCAAACGTTGGGACATCCTGACGATACCAGGGAGTCGTCTCGTCGTCGGCGGACGACGCCTGAACCTCCATGGAGGTACACAGCAATAGCGAAGTCGAAACGGTGTACAGGGTCAGTTTGAATTCGTGGTGGTGGAGTGAAGTGTTCATGGAGGTCTACCTTGCAATCGCATGCTGTCTCTCGTCTTGGTGTCCCTCCTACCCCGAATGAGGGGCGACCGATTTCATTGGGGCAAACCCTGGCGGCCCGCAGTGGCGGGATGTCGAGGCCTGCCCCAGGGAGATAATTCCGGGGGTAGTAAGGACTAGCTAAGAAGACCCGAGGCTTCGCGTCAAGAAATTGAACGATGAGCGGTATGACTAAATTAGGCGATATAAACGACTGAAAACTGGCGATTCCCTAAGCTGTTGTTTATCCAAAAAATCATCTGCCAAGCGTTGGTTTCGCACCTTTCGTCGGGTTCAAAGGTGCACTTCGACGGCCAGGGGCAGGTGGTCGGAGAGATGGGTCCAGGGCTTGCTGCCGAGGATTTTCGGCTCATGACTGCTGGCATTGCGCAGGTAAATGCGGTCCAGGCGCAGCAGGGGGAATCGGGCCGGGTAGGTTTTGGCCGGTCGTCCGTGATGACGCTCGAAGGCTTCGTGCAGGTCCTCGCGTCGGGCCAGGGTGAGGTTGCCCTGAAGCTGCCAGTCATTGAAATCGCCGGCGATGATCACCGGCGCATCGCCCGGCAGCGATTCAAGCAACTGGCAGAGCAGGGCCAACTGCAACTGGCGGTGGCTTGCCAGCAGGCTCAGGTGCACGCAGATCGCATGCACCTCGGCGTGCCCCGGTACATCGAGCACGCAATGCAGCAACCCGCGACGTTCGGGGCCGGTGATGGACACGTCCAGATTGCGGTAGTGACGGATCGGGTAACGAGACAGCAGGGCATTGCCGTGATGACCATCGGGGTAGACCGCGTTACGCCCGTAGGCAAAGTCGCTCCACATGCTGTCGGCGAGAAACTCGTACTGCGAGGTCGATGGCCAGTGGGTGTGGCGCGCTGCGTGACGATCATGCTCGCCCAGCACCTCTTGCAGGAACACCAGGTCGGCCGCGGTGCTGCGCACGGCCTCACGCAGCTCTGGAAGGATGAAACGCCGGTTGAGGGCGGTAAACCCCTTGTGGGTGTTGACGGTCAGCACCCTGAGGCGATGGGTCGCCGTCGAGGCCGCGGGGGCCGATTGCTGGTCTGAGTCGGGGCTCACATTCACTCCTCGAAATCCGCAACAGGGTATCCATGCGACTGATGCAGTGGCCGGCAGTTCAGCCTGGGTCGCGCGAGCGTGCCGCCGAGCGTAGCGACCACCCTGGCACGCACACAGGCATAGAGGAGGGAATGGGGACTGATGAGTGCAATGTGGTCCGCTTGCGGGGGCGGGTTCCAGAGGGGGCCAGGCAACAGGCGGTCGACGAGAGGGGTAGGGCTCATGGTCATACGTCCTTGTACGGGTTGGTCATCTGTCGTACCCGCGATGCAGGCTACGTCCTGGCGACAGATCGGGGGCACTCGTTATACCGGGGTTCAGCGATCCTGACCCTGGACTGCCGCACGCTGAGTATTGTCCATGCTCTGCGGTTCGTCGCCCCCGACTGCACGTCGGTCAGTGTTTTTTTCAAGGACCATGCCGGGTGCGATCCAAAGGACAGGGTTTCACTCGTCCTCCTCGCGTTGCAGTTCGAACAGCAGCAGCGAGCGGCCGGTCACGGCGTAGGGGTGATCGAAGTCGAAGCGTTCCTGGCCACGAATCGAGGGTTGGTGGGTGTCGACCAGGCAGGTCCAGAATCCACCGTCAGGCACTTCGGGCAGGCAAAAATTGACGATGTCGTGATGGGCGTTGACCACCAGCAGCAAGGTGGCATCGGCCCCCTTGCGACGAATGCCGGTTTCCTGGGCACGACCGTCGAGCAGTATGCCCAGGCAGCGACCGTGGCTGTCCTGCCATTGTTCGGTCGACATCTCGCTACCATCGGGAGCCAGCCAGGTCACGTCCTTGACGCCGATGTCCTCGTTGTAGCTGCCGACCAGGAACCGCCCCCGGCGCAGGATCGGGTAGCTCAGGCGCAGCTTGATCAGGCGCTTGACGAATTTGAGCAAGGCCTTGCCGTCGTCGCTCAGGTCCCAGTTGACCCAGCCGATCTCGCTGTCCTGGCAGTAGGCATTGTTATTGCCATGCTGGGTCCGGGCGAACTCATCGCCGGCCACCAGCATCGGCGTGCCTTGGGCCAGGAGCAGGGTGGCGAAGAAGTTGCGCATTTGTCGCTGGCGCAGCGCGTTGATCCCGGGGTTGTCGGTCGGGCCTTCGACGCCATGGTTCCAAGACAGGTTGTGGTCGCTGCCGTCCTGATTGTTTTCGTCGTTGGCTTCGTTGTGTTTGTCGTTGTAGGAGACCAGGTCATTGAGGGTGAAGCCGTCGTGGGCGGTGATGAAGTTGACCGAGGAGTAGGGCCGCCGACCGCGCTGGTTGAACATTTCCCCGGAGGCGGTCATGCGCGCGGCAAAGTCGGCGAGCTGGCCATCGTCACCTTTCCAGAATGCGCGCACGGTGTCGCGGAAGCGATCGTTCCATTCCACCCAACCGGGTGGAAAGCCCCCGACCTGATAACCGCCAGGGCCACAGTCCCAAGGCTCGGCGATCAGTTTGACCTGGCGCAGGAGCGGGTCCTGTCGACAGGCGACGAGAAAGCTGTGGCGCTCGTCGAAGCCGTCGTGATAGCGGCCAAGGATGGTGGCCAGATCAAAGCGAAAGCCATCGACGTGCATCTCCCCAGCCCAGTAGCGCAAGGAGTCGGTGACCATCTGCAGCACGCAGGGATGGCTCAGGTCCAGGGTGTTGCCGGTGCCGGAGTCGTTGATGTAGAAGCGTTTGTCGTCGGGTTTCAAGCGGTAGTAGGAGACGTTGTCGATGCCGCGCATGGACAGGGTCGGGCCTTGTTCGTTGCCTTCGGCGGTGTGGTTGTAGACCACGTCCAGGATCACTTCCAGATTGGCGTCGTGCAGGTGCGCGACCATTTCCTTGAACTCGGCAATCTTGCCGCTGGCCAGGTAGCGTGGGTCGGGGGCAAAAAACGCAATGCTGTTGTAGCCCCAGTAATTGGTCATGCCTTTGTGCAGCAGGTGCTGGTCATTGACGAAGGCATGGATCGGCAACAACTCCACCGATGACACCCCCAGCTTGCGGATGTGCTCCAGCAGGTCGTCGACCATCAGCCCGGCGAAAGTCCCGCGCAGTGCCTGCGGCACCGCCGGATGACGCATGCTGATGCCTCGTACGTGAGCCTCATAAATGATGGTTTTGTCCCAGGGCACGCTGACCCGGTGATCGCGGCCCCAGGTGTGCGCGGGGTCGATGACCTTGCACTTGGGTACGAAGGGCGCGCTGTCCCGTTCATCGAAGCTGAGGTCGGCGTCAGGGTGGCCGATGGTGTAGCCAAACAAGGCTTCGGACCATTTCAGCTGCCCCACCAGTTGCTTGGCGTAAGGGTCGATCAACAGCTTGTTGGGGTTGAAGCGATGACCGTTCTGCGGATCGTATGGCCCATGCACCCGATAGCCGTAGATCAGCCCGGGATGGACGTCGGGCAGGTAGCCGTGAAAGATTTCGTCGGTGTACTCGGGCAGTTCGATACGCTCGAGCTCGACCTCGCCGGCATCGTCGAACAGGCAGAGTTCGACCTTGGTGGCGTTGGCCGAGAAGATCGCAAAGTTGACCCCCAGGCCATCCCAGGTGGCGCCCAGGGGGAATGGCAGGCCTTCACGGATGCGCGTGGCCTCGACATGGGGTTCGGCAGCAGTAGCGGTAGGCGTGGTCATGAAGACTCCTGCGGCTTGGCATCGACATGGGCCGGTGCGCGGGTAATGCTGTTCAGCTGAGAAACGCTTGAGGCGAGTGAGAGCCCCGTGGCGAGCGAGCTTGCTCGCGCTGGGGCGCGAAGCGCGCCCAATAAAGCGACTGCGGTCTTTCAGAACGAACTCGGCGCAAACTTTTGGGGATGCAGTGCAGCCCAGCGCGAGCAAGCTCGCTCGCCACCGGGGATGTATTGAACAACCCTATCCTTAACTGAACAGCATTGCGATGCGCGGGCGGTGTTCCAGAGGCGACGCTCAACTGGCCGGTTTGCGAGGCGCCCGGGGCTTCTTTGGCGCGGCGCTCTTTTCGCCTGATACAACGCCCGCCGGGCTTTTGGCCTTTGCCCCGGCCTTGGTCGCCGTGGATTTACCGGCAGCGGCCTTGGCCGGCTTTAGCGGTTTGGCGGGTGCCAGGGCTTCGGCCTCGGCCAGTTTGCAGGCCATTGCCCAATGGCGCGCTTCCTGGCCTTCGGGTTTCCCTTCGGACTCCCAGATCTGATAGGCAAATTCACGAATACGTTTGTCATCGGTACTCATCGCAATACTCCTGAGTTGAGCTCAAGGCTGGATAAACAGATTGACCGGGAAGTCCCCCAGCGCCGCACTGATCAGTAGTTCCGTGGGGTGTGTGACTTCAGGTGTTGAAAAAAGTCCCTTCAGTTTTTCAGCGCACAGGGTGAACGGTAGTTTGACCCGGGTATCGCCCCAGAGCGGGGCATCGACCTTGGGCTCGGCACTGCTTTCCAGCAGTGCGGCAACCTGTATCGGTACCAGCACAATCGCCCATTGCCCCTGGTCCTCACGGGCAAACGCCAGCACCCGTCGGGCCTGGCTGCCCAACACCGGCAAGGGCACATAGCGTCCGCGCCGGAACAGCTGCGGATAATCGGCGCGCAACGCCAGGGTACGAGCGATCAGCGCCTGCTTGATGTGTCCGTTGCGCCAGGTCTCCAGCAACTTCCCGGGCGGGGCCATCGGGTCCAGCGCGGCCTGACGGGTGTTGAAGTCCACGGGTCGACGATTGTCCGGGTCCACCAGGCTGAAGTCCCAGAACTCGTTGCCCTGATACAGGTCCGGCACCCCCGGCACGGTCATGCGCAGCAAGGTTTGCGCCAACCCGTTGAGTGCGCCGACGCAGGCAATCGTCTGCGCGGCCTCGGCGATCGCGGTGCGCAATGCCAGGCCTTGCGGTGTAAGCAGCAATGTCTCGATAAAGGTCCGAGCGGCCTGCTCACAGGGGTCGTTGGCGGCGCTCCAGCTGCTTTGCAACTTGGCTTCGCGCAGGGCCTTTTGCTGCCACTGGCAAAGGCGTTCGCAATAGCTTGCCAGGCCGGCGAGGTCGTCTGCGGGTAGTTCAAGAGGCCAACTGGCGAGCAACGTCTGGTAGAGGATCAGTTCATCGCCAGCCGAGGGTGCGACCGGGTCAGTGCGCAAGGCCTGGGCGTGAGGGCGCCAGGCATGGATCTGTTCGGCATACCAGGTGCTGCGTTCGCTGAGTACGGCCAGGCGCGCGCGGCTGTCTTCGCCGCGTTTGTGGTCGTGGGTGGCGGTGGTCAGCAGGTTGTCGGGAAACGCCACGAGGCGTTGCTGGCAGGCGGCATGGAAATCGCTGGCCGGCGCACTGAATTGTTCGCTATTGAAGCCGACATCGTTGCGCGACAGCAGCACGCCCCAGCGATAGAGCGCGGTGTCTTCCACGGCCTTGGCCGCTGCGGGTGACGTCAGTTGCTGGAAGCGCACGCAGGCGTGCTTGAGGATCTTGCGCTGACGACCCACCGCTCGCTTGCGCCAAGGCTGGCCGCCCAGCCATAGCGCAATATTGTCGAGTACCGGCCAGTCGGCTTCACTCAAGGCCTGGCGTGCGCCGGTCATTGCCTGCTGGAAAAAAAACTCATCCTCGACCGAGCGCCCGAGCGGGCCGATGTACGTGCGGTACACCGGAAAATGCACGATCAGCGCCTGCAGGGCCCGTCGAATGGCGCCCAGGGTCAGGTCGCGGGTCATCACGTCATCCCGGGCCACTTGCAGCAGGGCCTGGGCGACACTTTCACAGTCACCGGCCAGCGAGCCGTTGAGGATTTGCTGGCGAGCCAGCCGGGCTTCTTCGATAAACGCTGGCGGCCGTTCGCTGTGGCGCTGCCACAATTGAGCCAGGGGCTGCGCGCCTTGGGGGGCGTGTTGCAGCAGCGACAGCTGATTCATGAATTCATAACCGGTACTGCCATCGACCTTCCAGTCGCGACGCAGGGTTTCGCTGGCGCCGAGGATTTTCTCGACGTAGAGGGGGATGTGCCGCCCGGGCGCAAGCGCGTCGACCCGGCGCCTGAGCTTGCGGCAGTAACCTCGAGGGTCGGCGAGGCCGTCGATGTGGTCGATGCGCAAGCCATCCACCAGGCCGCTGGCGATCAGTTCGAAAACCTTGGCGTGGGTGGCCTCGAACACGGCGGGGCGTTCGACCCTCAGCGCACCCAGCTCGTTGATGTCGAAGAAGCGTCGCCAGTTGATGTCGTCGGCGGCGGTTCGCCAACTGGCCAGGCGATAGCTCTGGCGTTCCAGCAGGGTGTGCAGGCGCTGGAAACCCTCCGGCTGGCGGGCGTCATGCAGGGCCAGGTTGAACGCGATGCAGCGCGCGATCCCGGGCCGACGGGCCAGTGCCGCCAACGCTTGGTGCAAGGGGCCGGCGAGGGCGCGGGCGTCGGTCTGGTAACGCAGGGTGGTGAACTGGTCGGCCAGGGCCTTGAGGAGGGCGGCCTGATCGGCGCTCAGTGCATCGTCGGGTTTGAGCAGCAGGGCGTAGTCGGTGGGGCAGATCGGGAAATAGTGCTGAGCGTGTCGGGCACGGAAGCGGCCCTGTTCGGGATCAAACTGTAGCGTCAGGGTGCCGTCCTGCAAGGCGATGCCGTAATCGCTGCCCAGAAACGGCAGCAATAGTTGACCTTCGAGCAAGGGGTCCGGTGAGTGCCACTGGATGTCGAAGAATTCGCCGTAGGGGCTGAGCCGCCCCCACTCCAGCAGATCGAGCCACCAGGGATTGTCGGCGCCGCCGACGGCCATGTGATTGGACACGAGGTCCAGCACCAGGCCCATGTGCCTGGCGCGCAGGGCTTGCACCAGGCGCTGCAACGCGGCCTCACCGCCCAGTTCGGGGTTGACCCGGCCGGGGTCGACCACATCGTAGCCGTGCGGCGAGCCGCTGCGCGCACAGAGCAAGGGTGAGGCGTACAGATGGCTGATGCCCAGGTCGCTGAAGTACGGCACCAGCGGCACTGCGTCATCCAGGGTGAAGCCGCGATGAAACTGCAACCTGAGGGTTGCCCTTGGCGGTAGCGGGGACACCTGGGTCATTGATCACGCTCAACGGCCTGCAGGCGTGCACAGGCGAGCATCTCCAGGCGTCGTGCAACGTCGGGATCGTCCAGCAGTTTTTCGCTGTCCACCGGCAAGCGCCGACACCAGTTCGGGTGGCTGTCGAGGGTGCCAGGCAAGTTGGCCTGTTCATCAAGGCCCAGCGCATCTTCCAGGGGCAGCAGTACCAGGGGGGCGCGGGTATGCCCGAGGAAGCGTGCACTGGCATCGAGCACTTGATCGGTCTCCCGGGTTTCCTCGCGGAAGTTCTGCGGGTCCTGGCTCAATGCGCCGCGCAGGCCTTCGCGCTCACGCTGGCGGTGTTCGCGCCATTGCCGCTCGCCTTGGTCATCGATCAGCCCCAGGCGGGCGCTCCACTCGATGTCGCGGCCATGCCACCAGCCGTTGAGCGTTGGCAGGTCGTGGGTGCTGGTGGTGGCCAGTGCATTGTCGGGCCAGTCGAGAATGGGGCGAAAGCGCGAGCCGTGGTCCTGCTCGAACAGCAACACACGCATGCCCAGGATCGAGCGCGCGCTGAGTTTCTCCCGCAGGCCGTCGGGTACGGTGCCCAGGTCTTCACCGAGGACGATTGCCTGGTGCCGATGGGATTCCAGAGTCAGCAAGCGCAACAAGTCGTCCACCGGGTAGTACAGGTAGGCGCCTTCACTGGGCGGCGCGCCCAGGGGGATCACCCACAATCGTTGCAGGCCCATCACATGATCGATGCGCAACCCTCCGGCGTGGGCGAAGTTTGCCCGCAGCATTTCGATGAACGCACGAAAGCCGTTACGCACCAGCCCCTCGGGAGAAAACGCGGAAATCCCCCAACCTTGACCGGTGCGATTGAGAATATCCGGCGGCGCGCCGACCGTGAGCGAGGCCAGCAATTCGTCCTGGCGGCTCCAGGCCTGGCTGCCGCCGCCGTCGGCACCCACCGCCAGGTCGGCGATCAGGCCAATGCCCATGCCACTGCTGCGGGCCACGTTTTGCGCGCGTTGCAGGCAGCGGGCGATCAGCCATTGGCAAAAGGCGTAGTAGCCGATGCGCCCGGCGTTTTGTTCGGCAAAGGCGGCCAGTTCGGCGCTGCGCGGGTTGCGCCAGGAAGGCGGCCATTGTCGCCAGTCGAGGCTTTCACCGCGTGCCGCGCACGCCTCCTGGAGCGCCTCGAAGCGGCAGTGGTTTTCCAGGGCTTCGCCAGCGCTGTGGCGAAAACGGCTGAAATCGGCATGCAGCGGGTGTTCGCCTTGGGTGAACCCGTCGTACAGCGCTTGCAGCACCTGTTGCCTGGCCTTGGTCGCCGCCGGCCAGTCGATCAGTGGCAGGTTCTCCAGGCGCTTGAGTTCGTCCCCCAGTTCGGTGGCGTCAATGGCCATGCGCAGCGCACGTTCACCGAGGATTTCGCCGGGCGCGGCAAACAGGCTATTGAGGAACAACCGACTGGAGGGCGAGTAAGGGCTATAGCGCTGCGGGTCGTTGCTGAACATCGCGTGTATCGGGCTGATCGCCAGTGCCTCGGCGCCCCGTTCGCCGGCAACCCGGGCGAGGTTCTCCAGTGCCTGCGTGTCGCCAAAACCGCCGTCGCCAGGGCGTCGTAATGCATATAGCTGCACGCTCAATCCCCAGGCCCGAGGTGTCGGGCTGTCCACTGCCTCGGCCACGCTATGGCAGTGCAAGGGGGCTACGGCGAGAGTGAAGGCATGCCCGGCAATGCTGACATCCTGATACCCCACGGGAATCAGCCCCGGCAGGACGGCATCGTCGTCGAGCCTGAGGTTGAGGATCGCGCCGTCTTCGAGGCGAATTTCACAGGGCGTGCCAGGCGCAAAGTAGCGCGCGAGGTCGAGCCCGCTCCCCACATCGACGGTCATCAGCGGCGGCAGGTGCGTGCGGTCCTGGGCCTGCTGCAAGGCTTGCAGGCTGGCGTCGATTTCCTGGGCGCTGCCGGCCGGGTGCCCAAGCCCGGCGAGGACCATTCGCAGCACCGATGGCGCGACTCTCCGCGGCCGGCCATTGGCGTCGATCCAGTCCACTGCCAGGCCGGCGCGGCTGGCGAGGATTTCCAGTTGGGCGTCGCTCATGGGCGCTCTCCAGTAGGGGATGGCAATGCAGTACCCGCCGTCAGGCTGACCAGCGCGCAATGGGGCGCCAAGGTGCCCTGTTGCAGCTGTTCGAAGGTATGGGGAGGGTAGTCGAAGATCACCCGGGCATTGGGGGGTGGCAGATGGGCAATCCCGCTACTCCCCAGGTTTACGTCAATGCAGAGCAGGCTGCCATCGCCCAATTGCCAGCGGGCGCTGAGGGCGCCGGTTCCCAACACCGTGGTGTCCAGGGCGCGGGTGCCGGGCAGGCGCGGGATGATTTCCTGGTGGCGGATGCGCAGCAATTGTCGGTAAAGCTCATGGGTGGCACGTCGGGATCTGGATTGCCCCGGGGTCAGGGTCGGGAGCGAGCCGAGAAAGGTCGACGCGTCGTTCGGATCGGGAATCTGCTCGCGGCGATGCGGGTCGGCGAACGCGGCGAAGGCGGCGAACTCGTTGCGCCGGCCTTCGCGCACCCGTGCGGCCAGTTCGCCCTGATGGCTGGTAAAAAACAGGAAGGGTTCGGCGGCAGCCACTTCGTCGCCCATGAACAACAGTGGAATCATCGGCGACAGCAACACCAGTACGGTGGCCGCCTGCAGTGCCTGCGGGGCGCTCAGTTGGTGCAGGCGTTCGCCAAAGGCCCGATTGCCGATCTGGTCATGGTTCTGCAGAAACAGCACAAAGGCGCTGGGGGGCAGATGGGCGCTGGGTTCGCCACGGGGCTGGCCATGGCGATCGAGGTGGCCCTGATAGACAAACCCCTGGCTCAGGCCGCGGGCCAGTTGCTCGGTGGGCTGCTCGGCAAAGTCGGCGTAGTAGGCGTCGGTTTCGCCGGTCAGCAGGACGTGCAGGGCATTGTGGCCATCATCGTTCCATTGGGCGTCGAAACCCTGCTCCAGCAGGCTGGCCTGGTTGTGTTCGTTTTCCACGGTGAGCCAGACGTGTCGGGCCGGGTTGACCTGCTGGCGCACCCGGGTCGCGAGTTCCTGCAGAAAATCCGGATCCTCGATGGCATGCACCGCGTCCAGGCGCAAGCCGTCGAAGCGGTACTCCAGCAGCCACATCAGTGCATTGTCGATAAAGAAGTCGCGCACCTGGCGTCGGCGAAAATCGATGGCTGCGCCCCAGGGTGTCTGCCGGTCTTCGCGAAAAAAGCCCTTGGCATAGCGGGGCAGGTAGTTGCCATCCGGGCCGAAGTGGTTGTAAACGACATCGAGCATCACCGCCAGGCCCAGGCCGTGGGCGGTATCGATCAAGTGCTTGAGGTCATCGGGCGAACCATAGGACGACTGTGGCGCGTAGGGCAGCACGCCGTCGTAGCCCCAATTGCGCTCGCCGGGAAACTGCGCCAGTGGCATCAGCTCGATGGCCGTGACACCCAGTTCCACCAGGTGCGGCAAATAGCGCTCGACCTCGGCAAACCCGCCCAGCAGGCCGACGTGTAGTTCGTAGATCACCGCCTCGTGCCAGGGCCGGCCTTGCCAGTCCGGGTGCTGCCAGCGGTAGGCGAGGGGGTCGACCACCACGCTGGCAGACTCCGGGCCCGCGACCTGGGCCCGTGATGCAGGGTCTGGCACGTCCAGTTCACCATCGATGTTGAAGCGGTAACGGGTGCCTGCCGGGCACCGGGTGTCGGCCACGAACCAGCCGTCCGCCCGGGGCAGCAAGGGCAAGGATTGCCCCGTGGCAAATTCGACACTTACATGAAAAGCATCGGGCGCCCACAACGCAAAGCGGGTGCGTCCGGTCTCCAGCATGACGGCACCGTGGGGCCAGGTTTCCAGAGTCCGTGACGGCATTCAAGGATCCCTCTCATGGCTTGACCGGCTTGCCCAGCGCCTTGGCGACCAGTTGTTCATAGAGTTCGGCGTAGGGTTCGACCGCCTTGCACCAGTTGAAGGGTGCGGCCATCGCCCGGCAGCGCATGGCATTGAGCAGGGCGGGGAAGGCGTAGACCTTGAACGCCCGGCTCAGGGCTTCCTCGTAGCTGGCCACGGTGGATTCGTCGAACAGGAAACCGGTGACGCCGTTCTCGATGGTGTCGGCCAGGCCGCCCGTGTTGCGGGCCACCGGCAACGAGCCAAAGCGCTGTGCGTACATCTGGCTCAGGCCGCAGGGTTCGTAACGCGACGGCATCAGCAGGAAATCACTGCCGGCGAACATGCGCCTGGCATCGGTTTCATTGAAGCCGATGCGCACGCCGATCTGCCCTGGAAAACGCAGGGCCAGGTTGCGCATGGCCTGTTCCTCTTCCGGCTCGCCGCGGCCGATGATGGCAATCTGTCCGCCCGCTTTGACGATGTATTCGGCGACGCCCTCGGTCAGGTCCAGGCCTTTCTGATAGACCAGGCGCGAGACCACCGCAAACAACGGACCTTCGGACTCTTTCAAGGCAAACAGCTTGCGCACATGGACCGCGTTCCGAGCCTTGCCTTCCCAGTCGCCGATGCTGAAGGGGCAAAGCAGGTGCGGATCGGTCGCTGCATCCCAGCTCTCATCAATGCCGTTGGGGATACCACTGAGCAGGCCTTGCTGGGTCTTGCTGGCGAGGAAACCGTCCAGCCCGCAGCCAAACGCCGGGGTGGTGATTTCCTGGGCGTAGGTCGCGCTCACGGTGGTGATATGGCTGGAATAGGCCATGCCAGCCTTGAGAAATGACAGTTTGCCGTAGAACTCCATGCCTTCCTGTTGCAGGGCGTGTTCGGGAATGCCCAGCTCCGGGCAGCAGGCCAGGCTGACCACGCCTTGATAGGCGAGGTTGTGGATGGTGAACAGGGTCGGCGTGCGTTGCCCGCGCCAGTGCATGTAGGCCGGGGCGAGCCCTGCGGGCCAGTCGTGGGCGTGCACCAGATCCGGGCACCAGTGCAGGTGCGCCAGGTTCGCCGCGATATCGGCGGCGGCGAGGCCCAGGCGGGCGAACCGGATATGGTTGTCCGGCCAGTCACGACCGTTGTTGGCGCCATAGGGCGAGCCTTCGCGTTCGTACAGTTCCGGGCAGATCAGCACGTAGATCACCAGCCCGTCGGGCATGTCCATGCGCCCGATCTTGCAGGCCGGCAGGGCAGCGTGGCCACCCAGCTCGCCAATGATGTGAATCGGGTTGTCGCTGTGCATCACTTGCGGGTAACCGGGGATCAGCACCCGCACATCGTGCAGGTGGGCCATGGCGCGGGGCAGTGCGGCCGACACGTCCCCCAGGCCTCCGGTCTTCACCAGGTCGGCAATTTCCGAGGTCACGAACAGCACTTTCTTTTTGTTCGGATTGTGACGTTGAGCAGGCAGTACCGGTTTTGAACCCGAAGCCAGGATGGCCATGGACGTCGTTTCGTCGATGGTCGGGTGAGTACGTTCTTCCTGGATGTCTAAAGCGGCACTGTTCATGTGGTTCTCCCGTTTTATTGATCTGGTTCAGGCATCTCACCCGTGATGCAAGTGGCCGGTTCCCTGGCCAGGCGCTAAAGCGCTACGCAACGTGCGGCAAACGCGGCCCGCTGCGGTGAAGCTCGAAGGCTGTTGTGGACATTGCAAGGATTGCACCAAACGCCGGCCCCTCTTAACACCTGACCCGTGCCGGCGGTGGAAAGTTTCGGGTTTTTCGCCGAAATATGACCGGCCGGTTTCCATTTGCGATCAGGAGTCTAGGTCAGAATCTAGAGCCATGTGGAAGGGTTTTTCGAATTGTTCGACAATCGGTTTTCGGCGGCAAAGGACGACATGAGGATTGTGACAATTGCACCGGCGAAGTGCGGCGAGGCAGGGCAGGAAGACCAAAAAGGACCATCCGATGCTTGAAGGTAGCGCGAGGGGAAAGGCTGGCCGCACCTTAATGGTGCGTTTCAGGTGGTCAACCTCGATGGCGGTTGGTGTCGTCGTTCGCGACAGGAGTAGCGGTAAGACTTTCAATACGCGGGATGCATCTTAGTTGATGGCGAAGTGCCCTGTGAACAGGGCGACGCAGGTCGCAAGTACAACTGTACCGATATTTAATATTTAAATAAGACCTTGCTCGTCCGTCCATGCCAGACAGTGCGCAACCCTTATTCTTCAGACAGGCCGGCCATTGTTTTCGGTTGTTTTGTGGAGTGGTTCAATTTGACGTCAAAAAAACACTAGACGTCCGATTTCAAATTGTGTCAGTTTTCTTTCGCCTTCATTGGGCGAGTGATAGGACGATCTCGCCAGAGATTGTCGCTATCGGACAAAAACTGTTCCATTGCAAAACAAGGAAGTGTGTTTATGTCGAAAGTAAAAGTTAAAGCTATTGAATCGGCGGCCGCCACCAGTACTGCCTGGTCGCAGATCGATAGTTTCAGCCATCAGTATGACCGGGGCGGTAATCTTGTGGTCAATGGCAAACCCTCTTATTCCGTTGATCAGGCCGCCACGCAGATTCTGCGTGACGGTGCGTCCTGGCAGGACCTCAACGGCAGTGGCAAGATCGAACTGACCTACACGTTCCTCACCGCTCCGGGGTCCAGCTTCGCCGCGCTGCAGGTCGGTACGTTCAGCCAGTTCAGCTCGCTGCAAAAAGCCCAGGCGGTACTGGCCATGCAATCGTGGGGCGATGTCGCCAATGTCAGCTTTACCGAGAAAGCCACGGGTGGTGACGGTCACATGACCTTCGGCAACTACAGCAACGGTAGCAGCGGTGGCGCCGCGTTTGCTTTCCTTCCGGAGCCGGGCAGTGTCTACAACGGCCAGTCCTGGTACCTGACGGGTGACGGCTACAACGTCAACAAGACTCCTGGCCTGAACAACTATGGCCGCCAGACCCTGACCCACGAGATCGGCCACACCTTGGGCCTGGCGCACCCCGGCGACTACAACGCCGGTGAGGGCAATCCGACCTACAACGACGTGACCTACGCCGAAGACACCCGCGGCTACAGCGTCATGAGTTACTGGAGCGAAAACAATATCGACCAGGACTTCAGCAAGGGCGGCTCGACGGCGTATTCGTCCGGCCCGCTGATGGACGATATCGCGGCCGCGCAGAAACTCTACGGTGCCAACATGAGTACCCGTACAGGGGATACCACCTACGGTTTCAACTCTAACACCGGACGGGACTTCCTGAGCGCCAGTTCGTCGTCGGACAAGGTAGTGTTCTCGGTGTGGGACGCGGGTGGCAAGGACACCCTGGACTTCTCTGGCTTCACCCAGAGCCAGAAAATCAACCTCAATGAGGCCTCGTTCTCCGACGTTGGCGGTATGTTGGGCAACGTGTCCATTGCCAAGGGCGTGACCGTCGAGAATGCCATCGGCGGTTCGGGCAGCGATCTGCTGATCGGCAATGCCGTCGCCAACGAGCTCAAGGGCGGTGCCGGCAACGACATCCTGTTTGGCGCCGGCGGTGCCGACAAGCTATGGGGTGGCAGCGGTTCCGACACCTTCGTGTTTGCCGCCAGCTCCGACTCCCGGCCTGGGACAGTGGATCAGATCCTCGATTTCGTCAGCGGCCTGGACAAGATCGACCTGACCGGCATCACCAAGGGGGCAGGGTTGCACTTTGTCAGCGCGTTCACCGGCGCGGTGGGTGACGCAGTGTTGAGCACGGTGTCGGGTGGCAGCAGCCTGGCCATCGACTTCTCCGGGCATGGCGTGGCTGACTTCCTGGTCAGCACCGTTGGCCAGGCAGCCACCACGGATATCGTGGCCTGAGTCGATGATCAAGGGGGGCAGCGCCGATGCGCTGCCCTTTGTCCTTGCCAGTTGGCCAGCGAAAGGTAAGGCTGCAAGGGCTACAAACTGGAATCGCCTTATGACGAATAACGCCTTTACCTACAAGGCAATGGCCTGGCTGATCGCCACGGTGATGATGTTTTCTGGAGATGTTGGTATGGCGAGCAGCCTGAGATTAGCGGACCCCTCGGAATTGGCCGGTACCTGGCAGGTTCACCTGGGGCAGCCGCCACAGAACACCTGTGCACTGAAACTGGAGCCCGATCAAACCCTGGGCGGCGATGTTCAATGCCTGGCCGCCTGGCTCGGACAACTACCGGTCGGCTGGTTCACCGAACCCGATGGTATATCGCTGACCAATAAGGACGGCACACGGATTATTCATCTTGGCCGACAACAAGATGGACGCTACCAGAGCAACAAACAATCGGATCCAATCATTGTTTTACAGCGTGACTAAAGCCGAGAGTACAACTGTAAGCTGAATAATTATCCCTGAGTGGATACCTGCGTTCATTGCCGTTATTAACGGACGGGTAAATAACTCCAGCGCTCTATCGTCATCAGAGGGCGTTCGTTCGCCTGTCAGTTGTAAGTATTAAAACAATGCCTGGACTTGCTTCGCGGCAGTTTATTGGATCCGTGTCGAACTTCGGCACGCTTTATCAGCTCGGGAAAGATTAATGAGAATGGCGAAGACCACTCCCACTGCACCGCTATTGAAAGCGCTGGGCGACTATAAAAACATTCTGATCAGCGTGGGCTGCTTTACCGCGTTGATCAATCTGCTGATGCTGGTGCCGTCGATCTACATGCTCCAGGTGTACGACCGCGTGCTCTCGTCGCAGAACGAAACCACCCTGGTGATGTTGTCACTGATGGTGGTGGGGTTCTTCGTGTTCATCGGGCTGCTGGAGATCGTTCGCAGCTTTATCGTGATCCGCATCGGCAGCCAGTTGGAGCGGCGTTTCAACCTTCAGGTCTACCAGGCGGCGTTCGAACGCAATCTGTTCAAGGGTGAGGGCAACGCCGGCCAGTCCCTGGCCGACCTGACCCACATTCGCCAGTTCGTGACCGGGCCGGCGCTGTTCGCCTTCTTCGACGCGCCCTGGTTTCCGATCTACCTGCTGGTGATCTACCTGTTCAATGTCTGGCTCGGGGTGTTCGCCACCGTCGGTGCCGGGCTGTTGATCGCCCTGGCGTTTCTCAACGAGGCCATGACCCGAAAGCCGCTGGCCGAGGCCGGTGGGTACTCCCAGCAGTCCAGCCAGCTGGCCACCAGTCATCTGCACAACGCCGAGACCGTCCAGGCCATGGGCATGCTGGGTGCGCTGCGCCAGCGCTGGTTCCAGGTGCATTCGCGTTTCCTCGGCCTGCAGAACCAGGCCAGCGACACCGGGGCGGTCATCAGCTCCTTGAGCAAGACCCTGCGCCTGTGCCTGCAATCCCTGGTGCTGGGGTTGGGGGCGTTGCTGGTGATCCAGGGGCAGATGACCGCCGGCATGATGATTGCCGGTTCGATTCTGATGGGCCGGGTGCTGAGCCCCATCGACCAACTGATCGCTGTCTGGAAACAGTGGAGCGGGGCGAAGCTGGCCTATCGGCGCCTGGATGCCTTGCTGCAGGCGTTCCCGCCCACGGACAGCACCATGGCACTGCCGGCGCCCAAGGGCCAGGTGGACTTCGAACAGGTCAGTGCCGGTCCGCCCGGCCAGCGCAATGCGACCTTGCAGCAGGTCAGCTTCACCCTCGGTGCCGGCGAAGTGCTGGGGGTGCTGGGGGCGTCGGGTTCGGGCAAGTCGACGCTGGCGCGGGTGCTGGTGGGTGTCTGGCCGACCCTGGCCGGTACCGTGCGGCTGGACGGCGCGGACATCCATCGCTGGAACCGCGAAGACCTTGGCCCTTACATCGGCTACTTGCCGCAGGACATCGAACTGTTCAGCGGCACCGTGGCCGAGAACATCGCGCGCTTTCGCCAGGCCGATCCGCAGAAAATCGTCGAGGCGGCGCAACAGGCGGGCGTGCACGAACTGATCCTGCGCCTGCCCCAGGGCTACGACACCCGCCTGGGGGATGATGGCAGCGGTCTGTCCGGCGGCCAGAAACAACGCGTGGCCCTGGCCCGGGCGCTGTATGGCGGCCCGAGCCTGGTGGTGCTCGACGAACCGAATTCCAACCTCGACACCGTCGGTGAAGCGGCACTGGCCAGTGCCATCGCACAGATGAAAGCCCAGGGCACCAGCGTGGTGCTGGTGACCCACCGCTCCTCGGCCCTGGCCCAGGCAGACAAGTTGCTGGTCCTCAACGAAGGCCGGCTGCAAGCCTTCGGTGCCAGCCAGGAGGTGCTCAAGGCCTTGTCCGGCGCCCAGCCGCAGCCACCACGGGAAACCCCGAACGGGCTCAGCATGAACCGTCAGTACCAGGCGCCGACACGGAGTGCCGGCGTATGAGCCGCAAGGATCGCGACATGACCATCGAACACACTGACGCCCCGGAACGCCCGGAGCGCGACGCCGGCTTTTTTGCCCGCATGGGCTGGATACTGACGGTGGTGGGGGCCGGCAGCTTCTTTTTGTGGGCCAGCCTGGCGCCACTGGATCAAGGGATCCCGGTGCAGGGCACGGTGGTGGTGTCTGGCAAACGCAAGGCCGTGCAGTCGATGAGCGGCGGGGTGGTCACGCGGATTCTGGTGCGTGAAGGCGAAGCGGTGAAACAGGGCCAGTCATTGTTCCGCCTCGACCAGACCCAGGTCGAAGCCGACGTGCAGTCGCTGCAAGCCCAGTACCGCATGGCCTGGGCCAGCCTGGCGCGGTGGCAGAGTGAGCGTGACAACCTCAAGCAGGTGAGCTTTCCGTCAGAGCTGAGCAACGACCCCGACCCGCGCCTGGTGCTGGTACTGGAAGGCCAGCGGCAACTGTTCAGCAGCCGGCGTGAAGCGTTTGATCGTGAACAGGCCGGGCTACGCGCGAACATCGACGGCGCCACCGCGCAACTGTCCGGGATGCGCCGGGCGCGCACCGACCTGCTGGCGCAGGCCGAATCCCTGCGCCAGCAATTGGCCAACCTGCAGCCTTTGGCGGACAACGGCTACATTCCGCGCAACCGCTTGATGGACTACCAGCGCCAACTCTCCCAGGTGCAGCAGGAACTGGCGCAAAACAGCGGTGAAAGCGGGCGGGTGGAACAGGGCATTGTCGAGACCCGCCTGAAGCTGCAACAGCATGCCGAGGAGTATCAGAAAGAGGTACGCGGCCAGTTGGCCGAGGCCCAGCTCAAGAGCCTGACCCTGGAACAGCAACTGACCTCCGCCGGCTTTGACCTGCAGCACAGTGAAATCATCGCCCCGGCCGATGGCATCGCGGTCAACCTCGGGGTGCACACCGAGGGCGCGGTGGTACGCCCCGGCGACACCTTGCTGGAGATCGTGCCGCAAGGCACCCGCCTGGAGGTGGAAGGCCACCTGCCGGTCAACCTGATCGACAAGGTCGGCAGCCAGCTGCCGGTGGACATTCTGTTCACCGCCTTCAACCAGAGCAAAACCCCGCGGGTGCCCGGCGAAGTCAGCCTGATTTCGGCGGACCAGATGATCGATGAAAAAACCGGCGTGCCGTACTACGTACTGCGCAGCAGCGTCAGCGACATGGCCATGGAAAAACTCAACGGGTTGGTGATCAAACCGGGCATGCCGGCGGAAATGTTCGTGCGCACCGGTGAGCGCTCGCTGCTCAACTACCTGTTCAAACCGCTGCTCGACCGGGCAGGTTCGGCATTGACCGAGGAATAAGGATGTCCCGTCGCATGAGTAAGCTTTCCATTCTCGGGGCCGCCATCGCGTGGCTGGTGTGTACTCAGGCCCAGGCCATGGGGCCGTTTGAGGTGTATGAACAGGCGTTGCGTAATGATCCGGTGTTCCTTGGCGCCATCAAGGAACGCGATGCGGGCCTGGAGAACCGCACCATCGGTCGCGCCGGCCTGCTGCCAAAGCTGTCGTACAACTACAACAAGGGCCGCAATAACTCCAAGGCCACCTACCTGGACGAAAACCGCCGCAATCGCACCGATGATCGCAACTACGACAGCTATGGCTCGACCTTCACCCTGCAACAGCCACTGGTCGACTACGAGGCCTACGCGGCCTACCGCAAAGGCGTGGCCCAGTCGTTGTTTGCCGATGAAAACTTCCGTGGCAAGAGCCAGGAGTTGCTGGTTCGAGTGCTGACGTTCTACACCCAGGCGCTGTTTGCCCAGGACCAGATCGACATCGCGCAGGCGAAGAAAAAGGCCTTCGAACAGCAGTTCCAGCAGAACGAGCACCTGTTCCGCCAGGGTGAGGGCACCCGCACCGATATCCTTGAAGCGGAATCGCGTTACGAGTTGGCCACTGCCGAAGAGATCGAGGCGCGCGACGAGCAGGACGCCTCGTTGCGTGAACTGGGCGCGCTGATCGGAACCCCGGACATCGACATCAACGACCTGGAACCCCTGGGTGAGTCCTTCCAGTCCTTCAGCCTGCAACCGGCCAACTACGACAGCTGGCACGAATTGGCGCTGAGCAACAACCCGAACCTGGCCTCCCAGCGCCAGGCGGTCGAGGTGGCGCGCTATGAAGTGGAGCGCAATCGCTCGGGGCACTTGCCCAGGATCAGCGCCTATGCCTCGGCGCGGCAGAACGAGTCGGAAAGCGGCAACACCTACAACCAACGCTATGACACCAACACCATCGGCATTGAAATCAGCGTGCCGTTGTATGCCGGTGGCGGGGTCTCGGCCTCGACCCGTCAGGCCAGCCGTTCGATGGAGCAGGCCGAATACGACCTGGACGCCAAGACCCGGGAAACCCTGATCGAGTTGCGACGCCAGTTCAGCGCCTGCCTGTCGGGCGTGAGCAAGTTGCGGGCCTACCAGAAGGCCCTGACCTCGGCACAGGCGCTGGTGGTTTCAACGAAACAAAGTGTCCTCGGCGGCGAACGGGTCAACCTCGATGTGCTGAATGCCGAACAACAGCTCTACAGCACTCGCCGCGACCTGGCCCAGGCCCGTTACGACTATTTGATGGCCTGGACCAAGTTGCGTTACTACGCCGGCGTCCTGGGGGAAACGGACCTGGCCAAAGTGGACGAGGCCTTCGGCTCGCGTACGACAACCCGCTAGAGCGCACCGCCCCGTAGCAGGGGACTCAACAATAACAACGCCAGAAAAGCGAGTTTTTATGAACACGGATGTACGACGTTACCGTTCCAGACCCATGGCTGCCCGTTCGTTGCTGCTGATGGCAGCGCTTCCGGCGGCGGTGCAGGCCGCTTATCTTGATCCGGGGCAACCCCAGGATGCAGCCAGTTGGCGCACGCCGGAGTACCAGGAGGACTGGGGGCTGGATCGCATGCAGGCGAATCAGGCTTACGCCGCCGGTATGACCGGCCAAGGCGTGAAGATCGGCGCCATGGACTCAGGCTTTGACCCCAGCCATCCCGAGGCCGCGCGAATGCTTCCGGTCGTGGCCAACGGTATCGACGTCGACGGTACGCCGTTCAGTGTCAGCGGTGTGCTCAACAGCAACAACGACTCCCACGGCACCCATGTCACGGGGACCATGGGCGCGGCCCGTGACGGTGTCGGCATGCACGGTGTGGCATTCAACGCGCAGGTGTACGTCGCCAACACCAACCAGAACGACAGCTTCCTGTTTGGTCCCGGCCCCGATCCGGGTTACTTCAAGGCCGCCTATGATGCCCTCGCCGATGCCGGCGTGCGGGCGATCAACAACAGCTGGGGCAGCCAGCCCAAGGACGTCGATTACAAGACCCTCGAAAGCCTGCATGCCGCCTATGCCCAGCACTGGAACCGCAACACCTGGATCGATGCCGCGGCCGATGTCTCGCGTCGCGGGGTGATCAATGTGTTCAGCGCCGGCAACAGTGGTTATGCCAACGCCAGCGTGCGTTCGGCGCTGCCGTATTTCGAGCCGGACCTGGAAGGTCACTGGCTGGCAGTGTCGGGGCTGGATAAAAACAATCAGCAGAAATACAACCAGTGCGGCATCGCCAAATACTGGTGCATCAGCACCCCTGGCGCAAAGATCAACAGCACCATCGTCGGTGGCGGATACGCCAGCAAGAACGGCACGTCGATGGCCGCGCCTCACGCGACGGGGGCGTTGGCCCTGGTGATGGAACGCTACCCGTACATGAACAACCAGCAAGCCTTGCATGTGCTGCTGACCACCGCGACTCAGCTCGACGGTTCAATCACTGACGCGCCAACCGACCGGGTGGGCTGGGGCGTGCCCGACCTGGCTCGGGCGATGCGTGGTCCGGGACAACTGCTCGGCGAATTCGACGCGAACCTGGGCGCCAGCCTGCGCGATGTGTGGAGTAATGACATTTCCGACAAGGCCCTGCTGCAGCGTCAGGCGGAAGATGCCGCCGAGCGCAGCGCGTGGCAACAGACCCTCAAGGACAAGGGCTGGGAACACGGCATTGCGAGCGACGCCAGCCAACAGGACCAGACCGACTACGCCGTGGGCACGGCGCGCGACGCCGCGGCCGCCCAACGCCTGTATGCCGGTAGCCTGATCAAATCCGGTGCCGGTCAGTTGGAGTTGACCGGCAACAGCACCTATCGCGGCGCAACCACCGTCAATGGCGGCCTGCTGACGGTCAATGGCTCGTTGAGTTCAGCAGTGACGGTCAACGACAGCGCCACCCTTGGCGGGTCCGGACGCGTTGGAGGGCTGACTGCCCGCAGCGGTGCCACCGTTGCCCCCGGCAATTCGATCGGGACCTTGCAAGTGAGCGGGGACGTGACGCTGGCACCGGGTTCGACCTATGCGGTGGAAGTGTCGCCTTCGGGCAGCGACCGGATCGTGGCGACGGGGATGGCCACGGTCCAGGGCGCGACAGTCAGTCTCTCACTGGAAAACAGCCCGACACTGTTGAGTGTGACGCAGGTGCGCAGCCTGCTGGGACAGCGCTACGACATTCTGCACGCGGCAGGCGGCGTTCAAGGCCAGTTCGGGGCGGTGTTGCCCAACTACCTGTTTATCGGCGGCAGTCTCGACTACTCGGCGAGCGACGTGCAACTGGCGATCGAGCGCAATGGCACGTCGTTCGCCAGTGTCGGGCAAACCCCGAATCAACGTTCGGTGGGCGCTGCCGTCGAGCAACTGGGCACGGGCAACCCGGTCTACGAAAGCCTTTTACTGTCGTCGTCGGCCGCACCCGCGCAGCAGGCGTTCCAGCAGTTGTCAGGAGAAATCTATCCGGCACTCGACACCTTGCTGATCAACGACAGCCGTTACCTGCGTGATGCGGTGGGGGAGCGCTTGCAGTATCAGGCGCCGGGTAGCAACGGTTGGGTCAAGGCACTGGGCGCCTGGGGGACGAGCGACGCGCACGACGACCACGCGGGGTCGACATCATCGATTGGCGGCTTGTTGGCCGGGGTCGATGGGGAGCTGGCAGAGGACACGCGACTGGGGCTGGTGGCGGGGTATAACGACAGTTCGCTGAACCTGGGCAGCGGCACCCATTCCCGGGCGCAGGTCGACAGCTATCACCTGGGCGCCTACGCCGGGCGTGAACTGGGCGCGCTGCGCCTGAGCCTCGGCGGGGCCTACAGCTGGCACCGCGCGGACATCAAGCGTGACCTGCATTACGGCGACGTCAGCGCGAAACAGAAGGCCAAGGTCGATGCCGGCACCACCCAGCTATTCACCGAAGCGGCCTACCGCCTAAACCTGCAACCGCTGGCACTGGAGCCCTTCGCCCATCTGGCCTATGTACACCTTGATACGGACGGCTTCAGCGAAAAAGGCGATGCCGCCGCGCTGCAAAGCGGCGAGGACACTCGTGATGCGGTGCTTGGCACCTTGGGGGTGCGCGCGCTGAAAACCTTCAACCTGTCCGGTCAACAGGCACTCGACCTGGCGGGCACCCTCGGTTGGCAGCACACCTTGAGCGGCACCGATTCGCAGGATCACCTGGCGTTCGCCAGCGGTGGCCCGACGTTCGCCGTGGAAAGTACGCCATTGGCGCGCGATGCCGCCCTGGTCGGTGTGCAGGCAGGGCTGGCGCTGGCCAGGGACGTGCGCTTGAACCTCGATTACAGCGGCCGTCTGGCCAGTGACGAGAGCAGTCATGGGGTAGGGCTGAGCCTGAACTGGCAGTTCTGACCCAAGCAGCAAACCCGGCCGGGAACGGTCGGGCAATAACAACAACAGCAAAACAACTAAGGATGGTGGTTGGATGAACGTGCAACCGGTTCAAGCAAACGCAATATTCACCTTGAAAACCCTCAACCGTGCCTTGCTCTGTGCGCTGGCGACCCTGGGAACCGCCCAGGCCGCGCCCTATGAGGAAACCGGCAAGGTCGGCGATGCCAACAGCTGGCGCAGCGCCGAGTTCAATGCCGAGTGGGGCCTGGGGGCGATCAATGCCCAGGATGCCTACGCTGCTGGCTACACCGGCAAAGGGGTGAAACTGGGGATCTTCGACCAGCCAGTGTACGCCCCGCACCCGGAGTTTTCCGGTGCGGACAAAGTGATCACTCTGGTCACTCGCGGCATTCGCGAATACACCGACCCGTACATTCCGGTAAAAGCCGGCGATGCTTTTCTGTATGACGGATCGCCATCGGTGGGTTCGGACGGCAAGCTGGGTTCCCACGGCACCCACGTCGGCGGGATCGCGGCCGGCAGCCGCGACGGCAACCCGATGCACGGCGTGGCGTTCAACGCGCAAATCATCAGCGCCGACAATGGCGACCCGGGCCCGGAAGACGGCATCATCCTGGGCAACGACGGCGCGGTGTACAAGGCTGGTTGGGACGCCCTGCGCGACAGTGGCGCGCGGATCATCAACAACAGTTGGGGCATCGGCATCACCGACCGCTTTGACCAGGGTGGTCGCGATCCGGCATTCCCGCATTTCACGGTGAACGACGCTCAACTGCAGTTCGACCAGATCCAGCCCTTGCTCGATACCAAACAGGGCGGTGCCTACCGTGGCGCCATCGATGCCGCCCGCAGCGGCATCGTGACTATTTTCGCCGCCGGCAACGACTACAACCTCAACAACCCGGATGCCATCGCCGGCCTCGGCTATTTCGTCCCGGACATCGCCGCCAACTGGGTTACCGTGGCCGCGTTGCAAAAGAATCCGGACCTCGCCAGCGCCGACCCGTACACCATCAGCACCTTCTCCTCGCGTTGCGGCTACACCGCGGGTTTCTGCGTGTCGGCTCCGGGCAGTCGCATTTACAGTGCGGTCATTGGCGGTACCAACGCCGACAACCTGACCATGGATTACGCCAACAAGAGTGGCACCTCGATGGCCGCGCCCCATGTGGCGGGTGCTGCGGCGGTGTTGATGGAGCGCTTCCCGTACATGACCGGCGCGCAGGTCGCCAGCGTGCTGAAAACCACCGCCACCGACATGGGCACACCGGGCATCGACTCACTGTACGGCTGGGGCATGATCAACCTGCGCAAGGGCATCGACGGCCCCGGCATGTTCGTCGCCGACGCCGATATCCCGCAGGAATTTCGCGTAGAAGGTGCCTATGGCAACGGCCAGTTCGTCGCCGACCTGCCGGGCATCGGCGCGGTCATCGATGCCGGCAAACCCACGCAACGCCTGTGCACTGACCTCAGTTGCGGCCTGGATGTCTGGGGCAACGACATTGCCGGTCACGGCGGCTTGACCAAGCAGGGCATCGGCACGCTGGTGCTCACTGGCAACAACACCTACAGCGGCCCGACCCTGGTCAATCAGGGACGACTGGCGATCAATGGCTCGCTGGACTCGACGGTGACCGTCAACGACAGCGGCATCCTCGGCGGTTCCGGGCGGGTCGGTGCACTGCACGCGAACAGCGGCGGCACGGTGGCACCGGGTAACTCGATCGGCACCTTGAACGTGGCCGGCGATGTCACCTTCGCACCGGGTTCGACCTACGCCGTGGAAGTTTCACCTACGAGCAGCGACCGCATCGTCGCGGGTGGCCAGGCCACCGTTCAGGGCGCGACCGTCAGCCTGTCCCTGGAAAACAGTCCAACCCTGCTCAGTACCACCCAGGTCCGCAGCCTGCTGGGCACCCAGTACAACATTCTGCAAGCGGCTGGCGGTATCCAGGGTCAGTTCGGCGCGGTGTTGCCCAACTACGCGTTCCTCGGCGGCACCCTCGACTACTCGGCCACCGCCGTGCAACTGGAAGTCGGGCGCAACGGCAACAGCTTTGCCAGCGTCGGCCAGACCCCGAACCAGCGTTCGGTAGCCGCGGCCACCGAGCAACTGGGTGCCGGCAATGCCCTGTACGAAACCGTGCTGCTGTCGCCGGACGCCGCCAGCGCGCAGCAAGCGTTCCAGCAACTGTCCGGGGAAATCCACCCGGCCATCGGCACCTTGCTGGTCAACGACTCGCGCTACCTGCGCGATGCCGTGGGTGAGCGCTTGCGCGATCACAGCCTGTATGACGCCGCCACCCCCGGCAGCGACGACAACAACGGTTGGGTCAAAGTGCTCGGCGCCTGGGGCAAGACCGATGGCGACCAGGGTGATGCCAACTACACCCATTCCATTGGCGGCCTGCTGGCCGGCGTGGACGGCTTGATCGCCGAAAATACCCGCCTGGGCTTCGTCACCGGTTACAGCGACAGTTCGATGAGCATGGGCGACGGTACCCATTCCTCGGCTTCGGTCGACAGTTACCACCTGGGGCTGTACGCCGGGCATCAGCTCGACGCGCTGCGCCTGAGTGTCGGTGGCGCCCACAGCTGGCACCGCATCGACAGCCAGCGGGAACTGCAGTTCGGCGACGTCAGCGCCAAGCAGAAAACCAAGCGCGATGCGCAAACCACCCAGGTGTTCACCGAGGCCGCCTACCGCCTGGACCTGCAACCGATGGCCCTGGAACCCTTCGCCAACCTGGCGTACGTGCACGTGGGCAGTGACAGCTTCACCGAAAAAGGCGGGGCGGCAGCGCTCAAGGGCGGCGACGACAACCGCGATGCCGTGCTCTCAACCCTCGGCCTGCGCGCCAGTCAGCGCGTGGCACTCAGCGCGCAGCAGTCACTGGACCTGTCCGGGACCCTGGGCTGGCAGCACAACCTGAGCAACATTCACAGCGAAGAGAACCTGGCCTTTGCCAACGGTGGCGGTACCCCGTTCAGCGTGCAGAGCGTGTCCATGGACCGCAACGCCGCGGTGGTGGGTGTACGCGCCGGCCTGGCGCTGGCGCGGGATGTCAGCCTGAACCTGGACTACAACGGTCTGCTGGGCTCCAACGACAAGACCCACGGCGTGGGGCTGACCCTCGACTGGCAATTCTGATGGCCGCCTCAACCGTACAACCGCAACACGCAACCGCACTGACCAAGAGGCAAGACCATGGGTGTATTTGATTACAGGAACTTCGGCAGTGAGGCTGGCAAGGCGCTGTACAGCGATGCCATCGCCTTGACGCTCTACGCCTACACGCCGACCGGCCAGCCGCTGGCGTCCGGCTGGACGCCGGTCACGGCCGGGCAATTGGGTTACCAGGGTACCGTGGGTGCCCAAGGTACCTTCTTTGGCGAGCAGGCCGGCTTCACCAGCGCCGAAGCCGAGGTGCTGGCCAGGTACGACGGGGCGGGCAAGCTGCTCGGCCTGGGCATTGCGTTTCGCGGCACCGGCGGCCTGGGGTACAGCGATACCTATGGCGACATGAAGAACAACCTGCTGGCGGCCGTAGGTCCCACGGATTACGCGAAGAACTACGCCAAAAGTGCCTTCGACACCTTGCTCAAGGACGTTGCCGCGTTCGCCACCAGCCAGGGTCTCAGTGCCAGGGACGTGCTGATCAGCGGCCACAGCCTGGGCGGCCTGGGCGTCAACAGTGTCGCCGAGCTGAGCCGTGATCATTGGGGCGGCTTCTACAAGGACGCCAACTATGTGTCCTTTGCCTCGCCGACCCAAAGCTCGCCCGGTACCCAGGTGCTGAACATCGGCTATGAAAACGACCCGGTGTTCCGTGTGCTGGATGGCACCACTTTCACCGCTTCGTCGCTGTACAAGCACGACCAGCCCCAGGCGTCGGCGACCAACAACCTGGTCAACTTCAACGACCATTACGCCTCCACCCAGATGACCCCGTTCAGCATCGCCAACCCGTCACACTGGGCGGCCCATGGCTCATTGGGTTATGCCGATGGCCTCAATCGGGTCATCGACTCGGCGTTCTACGACCTCACCCACAAGGACTCGACGATCTTCGTCTCGACCCTGTCCGAGAGCGCCCGTGGCAGCACCTGGATCGAAGACCTGGGCCGTAGCGGTGAAGCTCACACCGGCAGCACCTTCATCATCGGTACCGACAGCAACGACCTGCTGCGTGGCGGCAAGGGCAATGATTTCCTGGAAGGGCGCGACGGCAACGACAGCTTTCGCGATGGCGGCGGCTTCAACATCCTGCTCGGTGGCCAGGGGCACAACCTGCTGGAACTGCAACAGCCGCTGCAGAACTTCAACCTGGCCCATGACGGCGATGGCACCTTGTACCTGCGCGACAGCTACGGTGGCATCAGCCTGACCCGGGACATCGACGCGCTGGTGAGCAAGGAGTCCGGCGCCCTGTGGGGGATGTTCAACAAGGACGTCAACTACAGCGTCACCGACCAGGGCTTGCTCAACGGCACTGACCTGACCCGTTACAACCATTCGCTCAATGGCGATGCCTACGGTAACTCGCTGGTGGCCAGCGCCGACGGCGACTGGCTGTTCGGTTTGTCGGGCAACGACCACCTGCAAAGCGACAAGCAGCAGGTGACCTTCGTCGGCGGCGAGGGCAATGACGTCATGTCGGCCAGTGGTGCCAACAACACCTTCCTCTTCAGTGGGGCGTTCGGCTTCGATGCCATCAACGGTTACCAGGGTGGCGACAAGTTGGTGTTCATGGGCGTGCAGGGTGCAGGGCAGGGCTATGACTACAGCCAGCATGCCTCGCAATCGGGCAGCGACACCTTGCTCAAGGTCGGCGACTACGCCGTGACCCTGGTGGGCGTCGGCCTGGACAACCTGTCAGGCGCGGGAATCGTATTTGCGTAATCGCATCACCAGGTAATACGCGGGAACGTCCCGTCCGGCGGGGCGTTCCGGCTGCGTGAGCTATCTCTGACAATTCCAACAACGAGAGAGGCAATACCATGGCTGTCTATGACTACAAAGACTTTACCGCATCAGAATCCAAGGCGTTGTTCAGCGACGCGATGGCGATCGCGCTGTACGCCTATCACAACCTCGATAACGGTTTTGCCACGGGCTATCAGCACAACGGTTTCGGCCTCGGGCTGCCCGCCACACTGGTCACTGCGCTGATCGGCGGCACGGATTCGCAAGGGGCGATTCCTGGTATCCCCTGGAACCCCGATTCGGAAAAAGCTGCGCTGGAAGCGGTGCAACAGGCCGGCTGGACCCCGATCACCGCCACGCAGTTGGGCTACGACGGCAAGGTCGACGGGCGCGGCACCTTTTTCGGCGAGAAGCCCGGCTACACCAGTGCCCAGGTGGAGATCCTCGGTAAGTACGACGCCCAGGGGCAACTGACGGAAATCGGCATCGCCTTTCGTGGCACCAGCGGCCCGCGGGAGTCGCTGATCAGCGACTCCATTGGCGACGCGATCAATGACCTGCTGGCGGCGCTGGGTCCTGAGGACTACGCGAAGAACTATGTCGGCGAAGCCTTTGGATCTTTGCTCCAGGACGTGGCCGCCTTTGCTGCCGCCCATGGCTTGAGCGGCCAGGACGTGCTGGTCAGCGGCCACAGCCTGGGCGGGCTGGCGGTCAACAGCCTGGCCGACCTGAGCGGCGATCACTGGAATGGCTTCTATCAGGACGCCAACTACATCGCCTACGCGTCACCAACCCAGAGCAGCAGCGACAAGGTGCTGAACATTGGCTACGAAAACGACCCGGTGTTCCGAGCGCTGGACGGTTCCGACTTCAACCTGGCGTCAGTGGGTGTCCACGACACGCCTCAGGATTCGGCGACCAACAACATCGTCAACTTCAACGATCACTATGCCTCGACGGTCTGGAACCTGTTGCCGTACTCCATCCTCAACATCCCGACCTGGATTTCCCACCTGCCCACGGCCTACGGCGACGGCATGACCCGGGTGCTGGACTCAGTGTTCTACGACCTCACGAGCAAGGACTCGACCCTGATCGTCGCCAACCTGTCCGACCCCGCACGCAGCAGCACCTGGGTACAGGACCTCAACCGCAACGCCGAAACCCACACGGGCAGCACCTTCATCATCGGCAGTGACGGCAACGACCTGATCCAGGGCGGTCAGGGCACTGATTACCTTGACGGAGGCGCCGGCAACGACACTTTCCGCGATGCCGGCGGCTACAACATCATCGAGGGTGGCGGGGGCAACAACAGCCTGGACCTGCAGCAGTCAGTGAAAAACTTCAGCTTCGCCAACGACGGCGCGGGCACCTTGTATGTTCGCGATGCCAATGGCGGCATCAGTATCACCCGCGATGTCGGTAGCCTGAGCAGCAAGGAGCCGGGGTTCCTGTGGGGACTGTTCAAGGACGACGTGGTTCACCGGGTCACCGACACCGGCCTGCTCTCGGACAAGGGCCTGACGCACTACGCGTCATCAGTGAAGGGCGATAGCGGCGCCAACACCCTCACGGCGCACACCGGTGGCGACTGGTTGTTCGGGCAGGACGGCGACGATCATCTGGTCGGGGGCCAGGGCAATGATGTGTTGATCGGTGGTGCCGGCAACGATCTGCTGACGGCGGGCGGTGGCAGCAACAGCTTTGTGTTCAGTGGCGACTTCGGTCACGACCGCATCGTCGGCTTCCAGGACAGTGACACCCTGGTGTTTCTCGGGGTCGCAGGCGTAGGGCTGGGGGATCCACTGCAGGGTCATGCCTCCGCGGTGGGTGCCGACACGCTGCTGAGCTTCGGCAACGACTCGGTGACCCTGGTGGGGGTGAGTCTGGAGCACCTGGGCAGCGCCAGCCTGGTGATCGCCTGAGGTAAGAACGCCCGGCGCGCGGTAGAGCGCGTCGGGCCGATCAAGGCTTATTTGTAGTGAATCACGATGCCTTTGAGTTTGCGTCCCTGGATGGACTGGATATCCCGGTCCCATAGCGGGCCGCTGACATAGGCCGACACCGGCTGGATCCGGTCGTACACCACCACCACAGCATCACCGCCCATCGCGGCGGCTTCGGTGCGCAGCTTCTGTTCGATCTCGGTCACCGGCGGTGGCGGCTCGACACTGGCGTCGACAATCACTTCACCCACCCGGACATGGGGCCGCGTGGGTTCGACGCGCAGCACTTGCACCGACTCGGGCAGGGTGGGCGCAAAGTGCTCGCCGCCCACGTATTGGGTGGAGCTGGCGTTGATGCTGGCGCAGGCACTGAGGCCGAAAACGGTCAGGGCAATGGCCAACACCTTGAAACCCCGCACCGGCAGTGCGAAGTCCTTGAGGCTCAGGGGCGGTTGATGGGTGCTCAAGCGGATACTCCTTTCTGGGGTTCGGCCATCAGGCTGTCGACGCTCAAAAGCATAGACACAATGGGCTGACCGGCCAGACAGGAAGTGGATTTTTATCCACGATGCACCCGGTAACGACGCCGGGACATGCTCATGGGCGGCCCCGGCCCCTTGTTGGTCATGCGGCAGGCGATCATTTTTCCTTGCGGATGGTGGCGACCTCGTCGGCCCTGACCCTGATCACGGTGCCGGAAATATCCTCGAACTCGAAGAAACCGTCTTTGGTGTGGGTGTCGGGCATGTCCTTGGTCACATACTGTGTGCCGTTTTGCAGGGTCACGACGGTGGGCGTCGAGCAGCCCGACAGCGCCAGCAAGGCCACGGCAGCAAACGACAACCCCTGAATGCGGATGTTCATAGCAAAAACCTCTCGTTCAAAAAACACATCATTGTCGCGATGCCCGGGCACCGGGCCGCTTTCAACAGGCCCTTGGCCTACTGTAATCGCGGTAAGTTCGGTCACCCCCTGAAAACGCCCGGTACCTCAATCAAGCGTAAACCCTGTGCAAGGTGCGGAAGCGCTCAAATGACCGCCATTGATCCTTTTCCATTTGCCAGCACCGGTGCCAGGCTGGTATCTGTACGCATAACCAGTATCTGCACGACATGGCGCCCTCTTTGTGACACTCAATCCGCTCGATGATCCCTTCTACTACCTGAACAACTTTCAGCGAGTGCTCGCTTGGCTCGAGCAGCGTTATGCCGACGTGCTCAACCGGCAAGAGCAGCAATTCATTGCTGATTTCGGGCGCTTGCCCCGTGCCTCCCAGGCATTGCTGGTGCGGATGGTGATGCGCAAGGGGCTGCATTTTCGCCTCGGCAAGTTGCAGTATCCCGAGATCGGCGACAGTGCCGAAGCCGCCGAGCCCTTGCTGGCGCTTGGTTGGGTGGACGAACGGGCACCGTTGTCGATCGACGACCTGTTCGAGGTGCTGCTCAAGCCGGAGATCGTTCAGTGTTTTGGTGCGCTGATTGAGCAACCCAAGGCGAAAAAACCGCAGTGGCTAGCGGCATTACGTGAGCGCTTCGACGACCCGCGGACGTTCAATGACTGGTACCCGGCACTGGATGACCGGCTACTGAGCCTGAGCATCATGGACCTGGCCGACCGCTTGCGCCTGATGTTCTTTGGCAACCTGTACCAGGACTGGTCGGAGTTCGTGCTGGCCGATCTGGGCATCTTCACCTACGAGAATGTCGAGTTCTGTGCCGAATCCCGTGGTTTGCGAAGCCGCGACGATCTGGAGGCCTACCTCTATCTGCACCAGTGCCAGCAGCGCTTTGAAGCCGGCGAGGATGTCACGCAGGTGGTCGAACAGATCCACGCACTGCAAACGGCCAACCCCTGGCTTGAGCAACGGCGAGGCAAATTGCTGTTCCAGCTCGGGCAGCACTGTGAACGGGTGGCCGATTGGCCGACGGCGCTGGCGATCTATCGCCAGTGCCGGTATGCCGGGGCCCGCTTGCGGCTGATCCGGGTGCTGGAGCGGTGCGCCGAGTTTCAATTGGCGCTGGAGCTGGCAAGCCACGCCGAGCAGGCACCGGAGAGTGCTGCCGAGCACCAGCAACTGCTGCGGGTCCTGCCCAGGTTGCGGCGCAAACTGGGCGGGGCGCCTGCATCACGGAGCAAGGCGCGGGAGGTCGAGCGCCTGGACCTGACCCTGGAGCGGGTCGACCCGGCCTTGTCGGTGGAGTGCCTTGTCCAGGCTCATCTGGATGATCCCCGTGGGCCGGTGCATTACGTCGAGAACAGCCTGATCAATTCGTTGTTCGGGCTGCTGTGCTGGCCGGCGATATTCGCGCCGTTGCCCGGAGCGTTTTTTCACCCGTTCCAGCGCGGGCCTGCGGACCTGCTCAGCGAAGACTTCCATGCCCGGCGTGCGGACCTGTTCCAGGCCTGCCTGGCAGAACTTGCGGACGGGCGTTACGTCGCGACCATCCGCCAGCGTTTCCATGACAAATACGCGGTGCAGTCGCCCTTCGTGTTTTGGGCCGTGCTGACCGAGGCGTTGCTGGAGCAGGCCCTGGCCTGCCTGCCCGCCGAGCACCTGAAACTCTGGTTCGAACGCCTGCTGCAGGACATCAAGGCCAACCGCGCCGGCATGCCGGACCTGATCCAGTTCTGGCCGCAGCAGAAAACCTACCGGATGATCGAGGTCAAGGGCCCGGGGGATCGCCTGCAAGACAACCAACTGCGCTGGTTGGAGTTCTGCCGCGAGCACCAGATGGCCGTCACCGTCTGCTATGTGCAATGGGCGGGGCCTGAAGGGTGAGCTATGGCATTGCGGTGCGTGCCCTGTGTGAATTCACCGCCAAGACCGGTGACCTGGACCTGCGTTTTACGCCGTCACCCACTGCGTTGGAAGGCATCGCCGGCCATCGCACCGTGGCCTCGCGGCGCAGCGCGACCTATCAGAATGAAGTCGCGCTGCAAGGCCAGTACCGGCAGTTGACCGTCAGGGGCAGGGCGGATGGCTATGATCCGGAGCAGAACCGCCTCGAAGAAATCAAGACCTACCGGGGTGAGCTGGAGCGCATGCCGGCCAATCACCGGCAACTGCATTGGGCACAAGCGAAAATCTACGGCTGGCTGATGTGCCAGAAACTGCAACTGGCTCACATCAACCTGGCACTGGTGTATTTCGACATCGTCGGCGAACGGGAAACCAGCCTGGTGGAAACCTGGAGCGTCACGGCGCTGGAGGACTTTTTCAACGTGCACTGCGGCTTGTTCCTGCACTGGGCCGAGCAGGAAATGGCCCATCGAGATGCCCGCAATCAAGGCACGCAGGCGCTGCTTTTCCCGCACCCGGACTTCCGGCCCGGGCAGCGCCACCTGGCGGAATCGGTGTTCAAGGCCGTCAGCACCGGGCGTTGCCTGATGGCCCAGGCCACCACCGGCATCGGCAAGACCCTGGGCACCCTGTTCCCGATGCTCAAGGCCTGGGTGCCCCAGCAACTGGACAAGGTGTTCTTCCTCACGGCCAAGACACCGGGACGCAAGCTGGCACTGGATGCCGCGCAAGTGCTGGTCGATAGCAGCAATGGCCTGCCGTTGCGCGTGCTGGAGATGGTTGCCCGCGACAAGGCCTGCGAGCACCTGGACAAAGCCTGTCACGGCGAGTCCTGCCCGTTGGCCCATGGCTTCTATGACCGCTTGCCGGCAGCACGGGCGGCGGCGCGCAAGGTCACGTTGCTCAATCAGGCCGCGCTGCGCGAGATTGCCCTCGAACACCAGGTGTGTCCGTATTACCTGAGCCAGGAGATGGCCCGCTGGGCCGACCTGGTGGTTGCCGACTACAACTACTATTTCGACTTCAGCGCGCTGCTGTACGGCCTGGCCCAGGCCAGCCAGTGGAAGGTCGCGGTGCTGGTGGACGAAGCCCATAACCTGGTGGAACGCGGCCGCCAGATGTACAGCGCCAGCCTCGATCAATCGACCCTCGACAGCGTGCGAAAAACCGCGCCCGAGGCATTGAAAAAGAGCCTGCAACGGGTCAACCGCGAGTGGAACGCGCTGCACAAGGAGCAGGTCGCGCCCTATCAGGCATACGCCAGTGTGCCGGACAAGCTGCTGCAAACGCTCGCGTCCTGTACCGCGGCCATCGGTGATTACCTGAACGAGCATCCCCAGGGGCTGGATGGTGCCTTGCAAGGTTTTTACTTCGACGCGTTGCAATTCAACCGGGTGGCGGAACTGTTCGATGAGCAGTTTCTGTTCGACATCAGCCAGCGTGAAGCCAAGGGCAAACGCAGTCTGTCGCGGCTGTGCCTGCGCAACGTGGTGCCGGCCGGGTTCATTCGTCCACGGCTGACGGCGGCACGCAGTGTGGTGATGTTTTCCGCGACCCTGGACCCGCAGCGCTTCTACACCGACATGCTGGGCCTGCCACCGGGCACGGTGTGGGTCGACGTCGAATCGCCGTTTCGCGCCGAGCAACTCAAGGTGCAGATCGTCAGCCAGATCTCCACCCGCTTCGTACACCGCCAAGCCTCCCTCGGGCCGATTGTCGAGCTGATGGCCGACCAATACATGGCGCGTCCCGGCAATTACCTGGCGTTTTTCAGCAGCTTCGATTACCTGCAACAGGTGCAACAACTGCTCGCCGAACAGTGGCCGCAGATTACCCAGTGGGCACAGTCGCGGGGTATGGACGAGACGCAGCGCCAGGCCTTCCTCGACCGGTTCACCACCCGTAGCCAGGGCATCGGCTTTGCCGTATTGGGCGGCGCTTTTGGTGAAGGCATCGACTTGCCGGGGGCACGGCTGATCGGTGCCTTCATCGCGACCCTGGGGCTGGCCCAACTGAACCCGGTCAACGAGCAACTCAAGCAGCGCATGGCTGTGTTGTTCGGTGCCGGCTACGACTACACCTACCTGTTTCCCGGGGTGCAGAAGGTGGTGCAAGCCGCCGGGCGAGTGATTCGTACCCAGCAGGACCAGGGGGTGGTGATGCTGATCGATGATCGCTTCGGCGAGCCCAAGGTCCAGCAGTTACTACCGCGCTGGTGGTCGGTCGACGGTCGGCGCTGAGGCCCATTGAAACTCGAACAGGGTACAGGGGTAACCGTCGATAGACCGTTGCTGGCAAGTGAAACTACCTCCCGTCATCTGCGGGATGACCTTGGCCCAGAACGCCCGGGCCGGCAGGTTGGCGTCGAGGTGGAAAATCTGCCAGTGCCCGGGTAACTGATCGAGCAGGGCCGCCACCGCATAGGCTGCCACCCCGTGCCCGCGATAGCGGCGGCCGACGAAGAAGTAACCGATGTTGTACTCGACGCCCTCGCAATGCGCCTCGTCATCCACGGTGACGAAGCCGGCCAGGTCCCCGTCCACCTTGATCAGGAACGCCTGGGTCGACGGCTTGCGCCAGTAGTTGAGCTTGGGCTGAACGTTGAACAGCCCATGGCGACCGAACTTCAGCGGCAGCCACTCACTGAAGTCGTACAGGTAGAACTGCATCAGGTTTTCGATGCACTCCAGTTCGTCCCGCTGTGCGCGCTGCAGTTCAATGGTGGCCATGGTGCGCGGCTCCTGATTGCGACCCTGCCTATGATCTTAGTGTCCTGTCTCGCACATGCTGTTCCGTTTTGACGGTGTCACAGGACACTAGCGCAAAATCACGTAGACCTTTCTCACGTCCGTGAGGTTTTCCCAGGTGCCCTCGAACCCGGCGGCCACCACGAAGGTACTGCCGGCCTCGAAGGTGCTGCTGTTGCCGGCGCTATCGGTCAGGCGCACTTGGCCTTCGAGCAGATGGCACAGCTCGTCGTAATCGCAGTGGCACCGCTCCTTGTGCGGGCCGGCCTCCCAGACCCCGGCCGTGAGCTGCTTGTCGTCGTTGCTGAAATGCCGCCAGGTGATGCTCTGGTAAGGCTTCTCGACGATCTGCGGATCGCTGACTTCCTGGATCAGCGCTCTGGTTGGTTGCGTGGCAAAGTCAGTGACGAACGCGGGTTGCTGGCGATGCATGAGAGGCTCCTTGTTAACGCAGTTCGCTAGTTTATTCAGGAGTCGAAACCGACCCCGAAGGCATCCAGGGTTTTCAGGAACAGGTTGCGTTGGCCGCTGCGGTCTTCATGGGCCAGGCCGCGTTGCGCCAGGCGCACGCCAATGAAGCGCAAGGGTTCGGGCGGAAAGCGCACCGGGGCGCGGTTGAGCATGTCCAGGCGAGTGCGGTGGCTGTCCTGGCCGTCCAGCAGGTCCAGCATCGTCGCGCCGGCAAAGCGGCTGGCAGCGATGCCCTGGCCAGTGAAACCCATGGCGTAGGCCACCCGGCGGTCATGGGTGGTGCCGGTGAACATCGTCGTGCGCGCGGACGAGTCGATGACGCCGCCCCAAGCATGGCTGAAGCTCACGTCGGCCAAGGCCGGGAAGGTCTGCTGAAACTGCTCGGCCAGGCGCACAAAGGTTTCCGGGCGCTGGGTCAGGCCTTCGTCCAGCTTGCTGGCAAAGGGGTAGATGGCGTCGAAGCCGCCCCACAGGATACGGTTGTCGGCGGTTTTGCGCAGGTAGTGGAACTGGTTGCCGGAGTCGGCAATGCCGTGGCGCCGGTCCCAGCCAATGGACTGTAACTGCGCCTGGGACAACGGCTCGGTAGTCAGGGCGTAGTCGTAGATCGGAATGACCGTGGTGCGCAATGTAGGCAACAGCGATGGGAATACGTTGGTGGCCAGTGCGACCCGGGGGGCCTGGACGCTGCCGTACCCGGTCTGCAGGAGTACGCCATTGCCGAGGGCTTGCAGGCGGGTGACCGGCGAGTGTTCGAACAGCTCCACGCCGTGCTCGATGCAGGCCCGGCGCAATTCGCGAACCATCTTCGCCGGGTTGAGCAGCGCGTAATTGGGCTCATACAAACCGGCGCTGTAGAGTGGTGAGTCCAGGTAAGCCTTGAGTGCCGGACCTTCCAGCCAGATGCTGTCGATGCCATGGTGCCGGTACTTTTGCTCAAGTGCGCGCAAGCCCTCGACTTGCCACGGGGTGGTGGCCACGTTGAGTTTTCCGGGGCGTTCGAATTCGACCTCAAGGCCCAGCCGCAGGATGTCCTGCGCCAGCTCATCGAGATTGTCGCGGCCCAGGCGAATCAGGGTCTCGGCTTCCCTGGGCCAGCGTTTCATGGCGTTGGACACACCATGGGAAATGCTCGGTGCGCAGAACCCGCCACTCCTGCCGCTGGCCGAGGTGCCACAGGTGCGGCCCTCCAGCAGGACAATACGCCCGGTGGGCATCCGTTGCCGGGCCAACAGCGCGGTCCACAGCCCGGTGAAACCCCCACCGACGATCACCAGGTCGGCGTGGATGTCGCCGGTCTGCCGTTCGCACGCCTGGGGCGGCGTGTCGGTGTCCAGCCAATACGGCCTGGGGATCGTGTGCTTGAGGCTGTGCAGGGCGGATGGGCGCATGACGGACTCTTTTTCGTGGCTATGACGAGGGGGTAGGCAACGCCAGGATCGCCCGCGCGGCGAGCTCGGTGCCGCGGGACGCCTGCATGGCCGCGCCGATCGCGGCAAGGCGCTGCTGCATCGAGGTGTCGTTGAGCAGATGCGCGAGGGTGGCGGGCAGGGCGGCCAGCGGATCGGCGAAACGCGGCAGGTAGCGACCGATGCCGACCTCTTCGCCACGCACCGCGTTGTCGTGGCCGTCCCAGCAGTAGGGAATGATCACCGAGGGCAAGCCAAAGAACAGGGCTTCGCAGAAGCTGTTGTTGCCGCCGTGGTGAATGAACAACTGGCACTCCTTGAGCACCGCCGGCTGTGGGAACCAGCTGTCCAGATAGATATTGTCCGGGACCTCGGTGTAGGTCTCGCGGTAGGCACCGACGTTGATCAGGAAGCGATAGGGCAAGGTTTCCAGGGTGGCGATCAGGCGCTTGATCATCCGGGTATCGGCCGCGCCCAGGCTGCCGAAGCTGACGTAGATCAGTGGCGCGTCATTGTGCCGTGGGAAATCGGGCACGATGTACGGCGCTTCGCGGCGCACACACCCGTCGAGGTACAGGTAGCGTTGCGGGTCCAGCGGTTGCTCGCGCTCATAGCGTACCGGGGTCGGCGACAGCAACAGGTTGAGCCAGGGCGAGTCCATCAGGAACTGGCCAGGTGGGCAGGGCGCGGTGTCGTGGCTGGCGAGAAAACGCGAAAAGCGCTCATGGGCCGGGGCGACGGCTTTGTGGTAGTGCTCGACAAAGACCTGGCACGCCACGCTGTCGCGCTGGCTGCAGCCGGACAGGTAGGGGGGCACGGCGTTGTCCGGCAACTCGGTTTCGGCACAGGAGACCATGCGCACCCACGGGCAACCGGCATGGGCGATCGCCGGGAACATCACCACGTTGTCCAGCACGATCGCGTCCGGCTTGAGCCGGGCCAGCAACTGTTGCAGGGGTTTCTCGGCCTCGATGGCCGTGTCGATGATGGCTTCCCAGGCCGGCGCCACGTAGCTGTCGATCTGGGCCAGCGGGGTCTGGTCGAAGTAGGGGATATTGCGCTCGATGAAGCGCTCCCAGTAATGCTGATGTTCGGCCGCTGACAGCGGGTTGGCCTCGGGAATCGGGTACTCGGCAAAACCGTACTCGGCGAAGATCCCCTGGAAATGCCCGTGACAGATAAACACCGGCCGGGCACCCAGCTCACGCAGCGCCTGAGCGATACCGATGCAGTTCAGGGCCGCGCCAAAACTGGCTTCGGGGAACAGCGCGATCAGTTTTTCTTTGCGCATGGCATGGGACCGTCTGTAGCGGGTTGACCCCGCCTTTCTTGAAGGTGTTTTTGATGCTGTCTTATTTCATGAAAAAAAGCACCACAATTTTTCCGGGGTCAACCACGCCCGAAAGGATGGCGATGGGGGATGCCACGGTTGGCGGTTTGTGGGCGTTGCGCCGCGGACAGCCGCAGGTGCAGGCGCATCAGGTCGGCGGCGATCTCCATCTGCCCCCGTTCGATCTGGGCAATGATGTGCAGGTGTTCACGCAGGGCTTCGTGCAGGCGGTGCACGCTGACACTCGGCAGCAGGTTGGGCAGGCGGCGCAGGCTTTGGTGCTGGAGCAGGGCGTCGCTGACGAAACGGTTGCCGCAACTCTGGCCGATCAGTTCGTGAAAGCTGATGTCCAGTTCGCGGAACTGCTGGAGGTCGAAGTCTTCGACCGGTGTCGCCAGCAGGGTTTCCATGCCCGCGCGCAGCAGCGTAAGGCGTTGCGGGTCGGCATTGAAGTGGGGGCTGAGCAGGGCTTCGGGCTCCAGGATCAGACGAAATTTCAGGCTTTCGTCCAGGGCCGCGAGGCTGTTGAGTGAAGGGCGGAACAGCCAGGACTGGCCGGGGCCGCGCTCGATGGCCTGGCTTTCGCTCAGTTGGGCCAGGGCTTTCTGGGCGGCGGGGCGGCCGATGCCGTAGCGGCGCATCAGTTCACTGATGCTGATGCTGTCACCCAGGCGCCCGGCCATGCGGTCGCGCAGTACCGAGGTGGCCAGTTCTTCTTCGGCGGCCTGGGGCAGGGCGCTGTTGAAGGGCTGGCCGGCGGGCGGGGCAACCAGGCGATAGCCCTTGCCCGCCTCATGGCTGAGCAGGTTTTCTTCGTGCAGGACTTTCAATGCCCCGCGCACCAGGGTGCGCGACACCTGGAAAGTGCGGGCCAAGGCTTGCTCGGAAACCGGGTCGCCAGGCACCACTCCCGTCTCCTGAGTGTGCTCGAGAATGCGCCGGGCCAGTTCCAGGTGATTGGTGCGGGGTTTCTTTTCGATTGTTGTGCTCAAGGCGCTCTTCTCTTGTCGTAATGCCGCTCAATTGGCTGTGAACGCCCGTGGCGAGGGAGCTTGCTCCCGCTGGGCTGTGCAGCAGCCCCAAAAAGGTTGCCGAGGTCTCTTTGAAAGACCGCAAGCGCCTTATCAGGGCTGCTTCGCACCCCAGCGGGAGCAAGCTCCCTCGCCACGGGCGTTCCGCGCTTCGACTGAGCTGCATGACTTCTCTGGTCGGTCACTGCGCATTCATGCACTGATCTTATGTCATGGGCAGCCTGTCAGTCAGGTGCGAGAAAACCATTGACATCCTGCTATGCTGGTCCTAATTATTAAAAAAATACACCGCAAGCCGTTTCTTATTTTTTGCCGCACTGCCTTCGAACACAACAATAACAGTCGTTAGGTGAGCATTATGAGAAAGCTGAAGCACCTTGTTTGCGCAGGACTGGCCGTTTCCGTTGCAATCGCCTCATCAGCCGCCAGTGCCAAGGATATGGTCATCTCCATCTGGGACGGCTACATGGCTCCCGATGCGCTGGACAAGTTCAAAGTGGCCAGCGGTGTCACGGTCGACAAGGCCTTGCACGCCACCAACGAAGAAATCATGGGCAAGCTCATGGCCAATGGCGGGGAAGGCTACGATGTGGTCTTCGTGTCCTCGCCCTTTGCCGAAGTCCTGCACAAGCAGGGGCTGCTGGCGGACATCGATCCGGTCAAAGTCCCCAACCTGAAAAACCTTTACCCCGAAGCCACTGACCTGGAATACGACCCGGGCAACCAGTTCTCGGTGCCTTACACCTGGGGCACCACCGGAATCTGCTACCGCTCCGACAAGGTCAACCCTGCGCCCAGCAGATGGAATGACCTGCTCAACCCCAGCGATGCCCTCAAGGGCAAGGTGACCCTGCTCGCCACCGACCGCTGGATGCTCGGCGCCGGGTTCCTGGCCAAGGGCTGGTCGGTCAATGACAACGACACCCAGCATATCGGCGCGGTACGTGACCAACTGATCGCCACCAAGAAGCGCATCCTCGCCTTCGACGACACCACCTTCTACTCCAAGCTCGCCTCCGGCGAATCGCTGATGGCCCATGCGTGGGACGGTTGGTGCAACTACGGCACCCAGGCCAATGCGGCGATCCGCTTCGTGGTGCCCAAGGAAGGTTCCGACCTGTGGGTGGACACCATGGTGGTGCTCAAGGGCTCGAAGCATCAGGACGAAGCCTTCAAGTTCATCAACTTCATGCTGGACAAGGGCAACCACGCCTGGGTCGCCGAAAACATTCTCTACAAGGTACCGAACCAGGCCGCCATGGCCGGGTTGTCCGCCGACCTGCTCAAGCAGTACCCGAACCTGAGCATCGCCCCGGCCGAACTGCTGAAGATGGAGCAGTTACGCGACCTCGGTGGCACCACGCAAAAGGCCTACACCCGGGCCGTCACCGAAATCATGGCGGCGCAGAACTAGCCCGCGGATTCTGACCGGGGCATGCCGACGCATGCCTCGCCATTCTTGGCCACCTTGCTGCGTGCGGGGTCGGAGGATACGGGTAATGAGTGCATTGCATGCCGACAGGCGTCTGTCGGCCTGGTTGCTGACGCCTGGAATTGGCTGGCTGCTGGTGTTCCTGGTGGTGCCGTGCCTGTTGGTACTGGTCTACAGCTTCGTGGAGCGCGGCGCCTATGGCGGTATCGACTGGGTGTTCAGTTGGGAAAACTACCAGCGCGCGCTCGATCCGCTGTACCTGGGGATCGTCCTCAAGTCGGCGAAGATCGCCGGGCTGGCGACCCTGTTTGCAGTGCTGATCGGCTACCCGGCGGCGTATGCGATAGCCCGGGCGCCACGGCGTCGGCAGGCGGTGTTCCTGTTCCTGGTGATGCTGCCGTTCTGGAGCAACTACCTGATCCGTACCTATGCCTGGATCGTCCTGCTCAACCGCGAAGGCCTGATCAACCGCCTGCTGCAGTTACTCGGCTACAGCGGTGACCCGATCAACCTGCTGTACACCGAGGCTTCGGTGGTGCTGGGGCTGGTCTACAACTACATCCCCTTTGTGATCCTGGCGATCTTTTCCTCGCTGTCGCGGATCAACAGCGAACTCTGGGATGCCTCCAGGGACCTCGGCGCCTCGGGCTGGATGACGTTCCGCCGGATCATCCTGCCGCTGAGCGTGCCGGGTATCGCGGCGGGCGCGGTGTTTGTCTTCGTGTTGAGCATCGGCAACTTCATCACCGCTGACCTGTTGGGCGGCAAGCAGGTGCAGATGGTCGGAAACCTGATTTATTCGCAGTTCCTCACGGCACGGGACTGGCCGTTCGGCGCCGCGCTGAGCTTTTTCCTGATCGCCATCATGCTGATCCTGTTGTTCATCCAGGCGCTGGTCGCCCGGCGTGCCGAAGGAGGTCGCCCATGAGCCAGCCACGAACGGTCGGCGGGTCGTTCCTCAACGCGCACCTGGGCTTGGTCTATGCCTTTCTCTATGTACCGATCCTGGTGCTGATCCTGCTGTCGTTCAACAAGTCCGGGCTACCGACGGCCTGGGGTGGCGTGTCGTTCAAGTGGTATGTGTCGCTGGCCAACAACTCGGCGATTCTCTCGGCGGCGCTCAACACCCTGATCGTGGCGCTGTCGGCGACCTTGATTGCCTGCGTGCTCGGCACGTTGCTGGCCTTGGGGGTCGAGTTGCGGCGCAAGGGCAATGACAAGGGCCAGGTGGTCGACACCCTGCTGATGGCACCGATGATCATCCCCGACATTGTGCTGGCTATCGCCTTGCTGAGTTTCTTCAACCTGCTCAAGGTCGGCCTGGGCCTGCACTCGATCATCGTCAGCCATGCGGTGTTCAACATTGCCTTTGTGTGCGCCGTGGTGCGGACCCGGCTCAAGCATTTCGACTATTCGATCCTCGAAGCCTCCATCGACCTGGGCGCCGGCTGGTTCACCACCTTTCGCCGGGTCCTGCTGCCGGTGATTTTTCCCGGTGTGCTGGCGGGTGGGTTGCTGGCGTTCACCCTGTCGGTGGATGAATTCATCATCGCTTTTTTCAACTCCGGGTCCGGCCAGGCCTCGACCACGTTGCCGATGCAGATCTACGCCATGATCCGCTTCGGCGTGACTCCCGAAATCAATGCCCTGGCGACGCTGGTGATGCTGGTCAGCATCACCGCGTTGCTGGCCTCCCAGCGTCTGAACAAGGCTCCGCGCACCCATGAATAGCTCATCTGCGGTACTGATCCTGGACAAGGTCAGCAAGTCCTACGGCAATGGCCTGGCAGTCAACGAAGTGTCGTTGAACATCCGCGAGAACGAGTTCTTCGCGCTGCTCGGGCCGTCAGGCTGCGGCAAGACCACGTTGCTGCGCATGCTCGCCGGATTCGAAACCCCCAGCGCTGGCTGCATCTACCTCGACGGCCTGGACATCTCGCCGCTGCCGCCCAACAAGCGGCCGTTGAACCTGATGTTCCAGTCCTATGCGCTGTTTCCCAACATGACCGTGCGCAAGAACATTGCCTACGGCCTGGAGATGGAGCGCCTGCCGGAGGCGCAAATACGCCAGCGGGTCAATGAGGTGCTGAGCACCGCACAGCTCACTGAACTGGCCGATCGCAAGCCCGATCAACTGTCCGGCGGGCAGCGCCAGCGGGTGGCCCTGGCCCGTGCACTGGTCAAGCGCCCGCGGGTCCTGCTGCTCGACGAACCCTTGGGGGCGCTGGATAAAAAGCTGCGGGAAAAGATGCAACTGGAACTCAAGCGCCTGCAACACGAGAGCGGCATCACCTTCATCGTGGTCACCCATGATCAGGAAGAAGCCCTGGTGATGTCCGACCGCATGGCGGTGCTCGACGGCGGCAAGGTCTGCCAGTGCGGCAGCCCCAGCGAGCTCTACGAAAATCCCAACAGCCGCTTCGTGGCCAACTTCATTGGCGTCAGCAACCTGCTCGAAGGTCTGCGTAGTGGTGAGCAGCGTGTAACGGTCAACGGCCACGAACTGAAGGTCGAGCCCCAGCCCGGCGCGGTGCGTGGCGAAGCGGTGGCGGTGGTGGTACGGCCGGAGCGCCTGCAAGTACTGGGGGAGCAGGGTGGTGAGTGCGACAACCAGGTCCAGGGGCAGGTCGTCGAAGTCGCCTATCACGGGCTGGATACCAACCTGCACGTCAAGACCACCCTCAGCGACAAGCCGCTGATTGTCCGCGTGCCGTCCTCACAGTTCGAGTTTGCCCACTTCACCAGCAGTATGGACATCCGGCTGGGCTGGCAGGCCCGGCACGCCCGCGTACTGACGCACTGAACAATAACAAGACCAGGCAGGAGTAGCTCTCGATGAAACAGAAAGTGATCGCCTTCTTTCCGGAGGCCGCCTACGGCCCGGCCCTGAACTCCGTCGGGATTGCGCAGGCGTGCGAAGCCCTGGGGCACAAGGCGGTGTTCCTGACCGACCCCGGCATGAGCGGCGTGTATGCCGGTTATGGGTTCGAAGAACACCCGGTGAACATGTCGGCGCCGATGCCCGCCGAGGAAATGGCCCGTTACTGGGTCGACTTCATCAACGGTCACATTCCGAATTTTCGCAAGACACCCCTGGAGCAGATCGACAACTACGTGAAGGAGTGCTGGGCCGCCATCGTCGAAACCGCCAAGTGGGCGCAAAAAGACCTGCCGGCGGTGCTGGACCGGGTCAAGCCGGACCTGATCTGTGTCGACAATGTGATTCTGTTCCCGGCGATCAAGCAATACGGCAAGCCGTGGGTGCGGATCATTTCCTGTTCGGAGAACGAGATCGAAGACCCGGACATCCCGCCGCACCTGTCGGGCATGAGCGTCGATGACAAGGCCGGTCATGCCCGATTTCGCCAGCGCTTCGAAGCAGTGGTCGGGCCGATTCACCAGGACTTCAACCAGTTCCTCATGGAGCATGGCGAGGCACCGTACCCGCTTGGGATGTTCTTTGAAGCGTCGCCCTACATGAACCTGCTGCTGTACCCGGATGCGGTCAAGTTCGAGCGCCGTCATCCACTGTCGCCAGAACGTTTTCACTACTTGCAGGGATGCGTGCGCAGCGACACCGCGTACCAGATCCCGGCGTTCCGCGCCCACCCTGACAAACCCCTGATCTACGCCAGCTTCGGCAGCCTGGGCTCGGGTGACGTCGAGCTGCTCAAACGCCTGATCAGTGCACTTGGCGAGTTGCCCTATCGGGCCCTGGTCAATGTCGGCGAGCATCTGGACGAATACCACGACCTGCCGGACAACGTGCAGATCGCCAACTGGTTCCCCCAGCCCTCGGTGATCGCCCAGGTCGACGTGGTGATTCACCACGGCGGCAACAACAGCTTCACCGAGTGCCTGTACTTCGGCAAACCGGCGATTGTCATGTCCTACGTCTGGGACGGCCACGACAATGCCATGCGCGCCGAAGAAAGCGGCCACGGGTTCAAGCTCGATCGCTATGACTGGAGCCCGGCGCAACTGGCCGGGAAACTGGCCGCCTGCCTCAGCGACCCGTCGATGCGCCAGCGCCTGCAGCGCACCAGCGCCCAGATGCAAGCGCGCAAGGGCCCGGAAGACGCGGCGAAGATTCTCGACAAGGTATTGAACGATGAGTGATGTGAACACCACGGCGGGGTTCACGCCGTACCTCGAAGACGTGAGTCGCCGCACCGACCTGGTGGAGTGGGGCGTGCAGAGCGACCCCCTGGAAGGGGTTTCCCGTTCCAGCGGGCGCCTGCTGTTCAAAGGCCCGGACAACCGCCCGGAAACCGGTCTGTGGGTGTGTACGCCAGGCCGCTGGCGGCTGTCGATTCCGCGCGACGAGCTGTGCCATTTCCTGGCCGGGCGTGCCACCTACCGCAACGACGACGGCGAAGTGATCGAGGTCTACCCCAACACCCTGGTGCTGTTCCCGGCCGGCTGGACGGGCGAGTGCGACGTCCGGGAAACCCTGCGCAACGTTTATATGCTGGTGTAGGCGCCGGGCATGCCCGCACACCGCAGATCCCCTGTGGGAGCGGGCTTGGTTCGGGCGGCGTGTCAGTCAAGCTTGATGTTGAAACTGATGGCCTCTTCGCGGGCAAGCCCGCTCCCACAAAAAAGCACATCCACATCGATAGGAGAGCCACCCATGACCACTCCGTTTCTGTATGACCCGCTGAAGATCACCGAAGTAAAAGACTGGGGCGTGATCCCCACCATGCTCGAGGGCGAGTCCCGCGTGTCCGGCGTGGTGCTGCACAAGGGCCCCGAAGGCCAGTCCGAATGCGGCCTGTGGATCTGCACGCCGGGCACATGGTTTTGCCATGTCACGAGCGATGAGTTCTGTCATTTCATGGAAGGCCGCTGCACCTATGTGCATGAGTCGGGGGAAGTGATTGAAATCAGGCCCGACACCATTGCCTTTTTTCGCAAGGATTGGAAAGGCGTGTGCACCGTCCACGAGACCGTGAAAAAGGTCTACATGATCAGGTGAGCGACATGAACGATGCCCTTGCACTGCCGCGGGCCCCCGACGTCGAGCGCGAACAGGCCCGGGCGCAATTCCTGGCCCGGGCCGGGTTCGCCCATGCGCCATTGCAAGCGTTGCCGGCGGATGCGTCCCGACGCCGGTATTTCCGGCTGACGGGGGCTGGCCTGCTGCTGATGGACTCGCCCCCGGACAGCGAGCCTGTGGGCCCTTATGTGCAAGTGGCGCGTTATCTACGCCAGTCGGGGCTGTCCGCGCCGACGCTGGTGCAGGTCGACGAAGAGGCCGGCCTGGCACTGATCGAAGACTTTGGCCAGGACACCTACACCCGCTTGCTGGCGGCCGGGCACCCGGACGAGCCCTTGTATCGCTTGGCGGTCGATGCGCTGCTGGCCTTGCACCGGGCTCCGGCGGTCAGTGGCGATCAACTGGCGCCTTACGATGCCGCCCGCTTGAGTGACGAGTATGGGCTGTTCATCGACTGGTATGCGCCGTTGCTGATCGGCAAGGAGGCGGCCCAGGCCCTGCGTGAGCCCTACATGCAGCTGTTTGCCCACGCCTTGCAGGACGTCGCTCTGCGCCGTGAAACCCTGGTGCTGCGCGATTTTCATGTCGACAACCTGATGCTGCTCAACGGTCGCAGCGGTGTCGCCGCCTGCGGCTTGCTGGATTTCCAGGATGCCCTGTCGGGCTCATGCGCCTATGACCTGATGTCATTGCTCGAAGATGCCCGGCGTGATGTACCCGAAGACTTGCGCGTGGCGCTGCTCAGTCACTACCTGGTCAGTCGCACTGAGATCGATGCGATGCGCTTTCTCAGTGACTACCGCCTGCTGGCCGCACAACGTCACGCCAAGGTGCTGGGGATTTTTGTGCGCCTGGCCGTGCGCGACGGCAAACCCCATTACCTGGCCCATTTGCCGCGCGTCCTGGGTTTGTTTGCCCGGGCACTGGATAGCGAAGCGTTGCAGCCGCTGCGCGGGTTGCTTGATCAACGGATGCCGGGTTGGCGAGCAGGACTGCCGTCGTCAGCCCTAGGACGTACCCCCTATTGATTGGTTCAAGGATTGCCCATGAGCACGTTTCAAACCGAGACTCCGTTGTGTTTCATCACCCCCGACTTCCTCACGCCGCTGAGCCGACGCCTGCGCGAGATTCTCGACCCGGCGACCTTGCAGCCCGTCGGGCAGATCGCCCTGTGCGACGAGGCCGATGTGCAGGCCGCCGTCGAGGCCGCGAATGCAGCGCAACAGGCGTGGCGCAAGGTCGATGCGAAAAGCCGCGCCGCTCGCTTGCACCAACTGGCCAACACCCTCGAGCAGTCCACCGCGCGCAACCGTGAAGTGGCGCGCCTGATGACCCTGGAAATGGGTAAGCCGTTTCCCGAGGCCATGGGCGAGCTGGCCAACTGTGCGCCGATCTTTCGCTACTACGCGGAAATGGCCCGGGATGATGCCGGCAAGGTCGCCGGCACCACCCAGATCGGCTCGTTCCAGCATGTGCGCTACGAACCATTGGGCGTCAGTGTGCACATCATGCCGTTCAACTTCCCGATCCTGTTGATGTGCTGGACCGTCGCCGCCTCGCTGGCGGCGGGTAACGCCTGCATCGTCAAGCCGGCGGAAACCACGACCTTGTGTACCTTGAAGTTCATGGAGCACTTCTGCGAATTGCTGCCGGGGCTGGTGTCCTGCGTGCCGGGGGATGCGCACACAGCGCAATGCCTGGTGCAGTCGACGGGAACCCACGGCGTGGCGTTCACCGGCAGCGTCGCGGCGGGCAAGGCGGTGGCCGTGGCCTGTGCCGAGCGCATGAAGCCTTGTGTGATCGAGGCCGGCGGCAGTGACCCGATGATCATCTCCCGGCATGCACCGCTGGAGGTGGCCGCCGCCGGGGCAGTGACGGCCGCCTTCCATCTCAGCGGACAGATTTGCACCTCCGCAGAGCGGTTTTTTGTGGTCGACGAGATCCACGATGCTTTTGTCGCCCGGTTCGCCGAGCGTACCCGGGCCCTGCGCATCGGCCATGGCCTGGAACGCTCGGAGATCGGGCCGCTGGTCAGCGAGGCGGCGCGGGACAAGGTCATGCGCCTGGTCGACGATGCGCAGGCCAAGGGCGCGACCCTGGTGTGTGGCGGGCGGATTCCGGCGGATCAGCCGGTGGGCTGGTTCTATGAACCGACCATCCTGACCGGCGTCACGGCCGACATGGCAATCTTCCACGAGGAGTGCTTCGGGCCGGTGGCGGCGATCTGCCGGGTCAGCGACTTTGACCAGGCGGTGCGGCTGGCCAACGACTCACCCTTTGGCCTGGGCGCCTCCTTGTTCTCCACGGACCTGGCCGAAGCCATGGAGGCCGCCGAGCGCCTGGAGGCCGGCATGGTCTGGGTCAACAACCCGCTGATCGACAACGACGCACTGCCCTTCGGTGGTTGGAAAATGTCGGGGCTGGGGCGCGAACTGGGGCGCCAGGGGCTGGACGCGTTTCGCCGGTCGAAGATGGTGATCATCGATCACCAGCCCCAGGTCCAGGACTGGTGGTACCCGTACGCGGATGACGTGTTCTACCGCTGAAGGACGATGCCTGCCCCCGACATTGGCGCCGGGGGCAGGTGGGCAGTGCAGGTGTTGTCAGCCGAGTATTTCCCGCAGGCGATACCACATCATGCCCAGGGCCAGCAGCGGTGTGCGCAAGGCCCGTCCGCCCGGGAAGGTGAGGTGGGGCACCGCGCTGAACACATCCATGCCCTGGCTGTGTCCGGCGTGGATGGCTTCGCCCAGCAGGCGTGCGGTCCAGTGGGTGACGTTGAGGCCATGCCCCGAATAGCCCTGGGCGTAGTACACGTTCGGGTGCTGGGGCAGTCGTCCGACCTGAGGGAAGCGGTTGGCGGAAATACCGATCCGACCGCCCCATTGATAGTCGATGCGCACCTTGGCCAGTTGCGGGAACACCTTGAGCATTTGCGGACGCATGTACGCAGCAATGTCCGCCGGATCGCGCCCCGTGTAATGGCAGGCACCACCGAACAGCAAGCGTCGGTCGGCGGACAACCGGTAGTAGTCCAGGCCGACTTTCTGGTCGCACAGCGCCAGGTTCTGCGGGATCAGCTCGGCGGCAGCCTGTTCCGACAACGGCTCGGTGGCGATGATGTAGCTGCCGGCGGGCAGCACTTTGCCGCTGAGCTTGGGCTCCAGCTCCTCGAGGTGGGCATTGCAGCCCAACACCACACGGCCGGCGCGCACCGATCCGCTGGCGCAGCGCAGGGTCACGGTGCTGCCGTGGATAATCTCCAGCACCGGGCTGTGCTCGAAAATCCGCACCCCCAGGGACTCGGCCACCCGCGCCTCGCCCAGCACCAGATTGAGCGGGTGCAAGTGACCCGAGCCCATGTCCACCAAGCCCCCCGCGTAAACTCCCGAGTTCACCACCTGGCGTATGTCCTGGGGGCCGATCAGGCGGGTTTCATGGGCGTAGCCCTGGGCATTGAGGGTCTGCTGCTCTTGCCGGAACGCGGCGAATTGCGCCGGGGTATTGGCCAACTCGCAGAAGCCCCAGCGCAGGTCGCAGTCGATTGCGTGTTGGCGAACGCGTTCGGCAACCACCTGGACCGACTCGATGCCCGCGCGCTCCAGATACCGCACGCCGTCCTCGCCGACGTAGCGGGTAAACCCGGACAGGTCATGGCCGATGCCGCGGATCAACTGGCCACCGTTGCGTCCGCTGGCCCCCCAGCCGATCCGCCGGCCTTCCAGCAGGATCACCGACAGCCCGCGCTGGGCCAGTTCAATGGCGGTGTTGACGCCGGTAAAGCCACCGCCGATCACGCACACGTCGGCGTCAAGGTCGGCGGTCAGCGCAGGGCGTTGCAGCATCCCGTGCGCGCTGGCCGCATAGTAGGAGCGGGCGTGTTCCGCCGCCGGATTGATCAACGTTGCCTGATTCATTTATTGGACTTCACTTTGCTCCAGGAACGGGTCATCAGACGCATGATTTCCGGAGACGAGGTGGTCGAGATGTAGAGTTTGTCGAGCACGGCTTGAGGCGGATACACCTCTGGGTTGTTGATCAGTTCCGCGTCCATGAACGGCTTGGCGGCCGGGTTCGGGTTGGCGTAACCGACAGTGGCGCTGACCTTGGCAATCACTTCGGGGGCCAGCAGGTAGTTGATGAACTCGTAGGCCTCTTTCTGGTGGCCGGCATCCGCGGGAATTGCGAGCAGGTCGAACCACAGGTTGCTGCCTTCCTTGGGAATCGAGTAGGCGATGTTCACGCCATTGTTGGCTTCCTTGGCGCGGTTCGCCGCCTGGAACACGTCCCCGGAATAGCCGAAGGCGATGCAGATATCGCCGTTGGCCAGGTCCGACACGTATTTGGAGGAGTGGAAGTAGGTGATGTAGGGGCGAATGGTCAGCAGCTTGGCTTCGGCCTTTTTGTAGTCTTCGGCTTTTTCGCTGCGTGGGTCCATGCCCATGTAGTTGAGGATCGCCGGGTACACTTCATCGGGCGAGTCCATCATCGACACGCCGCACTGGCTGAGTTTCTTCAGGTTCTCGGGTTCGAACATCACGGCCCACGAGTCGATGCGATCGACCCCCAGCACCTGCTTGATTTTGTCGACGTTGTAGCCGATGCCGTTGGTGCCCCACAGGTACGGCACCGAGTGCGCGTTACCCGGGTCGTTCTTCTCCAGCAGCGTCAGCAGCTTGGGGTCGAGGTTTTTCCAGTTGGGCAGCTGTTCGCGGTCCAGCTTGAGGAAGGCCCCGGCCTTGACCTGACGAGCCAGGAAATGGTTGGAAGGCACCACCACGTCGTAGCCGGTGCGGCCGGCGAGCAGCTTGCCTTCGAGGGTTTCATTGGAGTCGAACACGTCATAGACGACCTTGACACCGGTTTTCGCCTGGAAGTCGGCGAGGGTGGTCTCACCGATATAGTCGGTCCAGTTGTACACGCTGACAGTGGGCTGTGCCTGTGCAACCGCACTGCATAACAGCGCCAGCGCGGCGGGGACGACGGATTTCAATAGACGCATTGCGACACCTCTTTGAATGATTGTTTTCGGATCGTAACCACGTTGCGGAAGCGGAAGTGGACGCAGGGCGCTGATTGTTCCCACGCAGGAGCGTGGGAACGATCAGCGACGATTCGCCTCAGGGATCAAACGCTCAGCAGCAGGAACTCGCGCTCCCAGGAGCTGATCACCCGCTTGAAGTTTTCATGTTCGGCACGCTTGACCGCGACGTAGCCGCGCACAAACTTGCTCCCCAGGTAGCGCTCGATGGCCGGGCAGTCTTCCATGTGTGCCAGCGCATCCTCGATGGTGATCGGCAGGCGCAGGTTGCGGCGCTCGTAGGCCCGGCCTTCGACTGGTGCGCTTGGCTGCAGGCCCTCGACCATGCCCAGGTAGCCGCACAACAGGCTGGCGGCGATGGCCAGGTACGGGTTGGCGTCGGCGCCCGGCAAGCGGTTTTCCACGCGCATGGCGTCAGGGCTCGAGGTCGGCACGCGCAGGCCGACGGTGCGGTTTTCCACGCCCCATTCCACGTTCACCGGCGCCGAGGTGTCCGGCAGGAAGCGACGGAACGAGTTGACGTTGGGCGCGAACATCGGCAGCAGCTTGGGAATGTACTTTTGCAGGCCGCCGATGTGATGCAGGAACAGCTCGCTCATCTCACCGTCGTCATTGGCAAAGATCGGCTTGCCGGTGGCAATGTCCACCAAGCTCTGGTGCAGGTGCATGGCGCTGCCCGGTTCATCGCCAATGGGCTTGGCCATGAACGTGGCGGTGACGTTGTGCTTGAGCGCCGCTTCGCGCAGGGTGCGCTTGAACACGGTGATCTGGTCGGCCAGGTCCAGGGCGTCGCCGTGACGGAAGTTGATCTCCATCTGCGCTGGGCCGTCTTCATGGATCAGCGTGTCGAGGTCCAGGCCCTGGAGTTCGCACCAGTCGTAGACGTCTTCGAACAGCGGGTCGAATTCGTTGGCCGCGTCGATGGAGAACGACTGCCGACCGCTTTCGGCGCGGCCCGAACGGCCCAGCGGGGCCTTGAGCGGCAAGTCCGGGTCTTCACAGCGTTGCGTCAGGTAGAACTCCATTTCCGGCGCGACAATCGGCTTCCAGCCTTTGTCGGTGTACAGCTGCAGCACTTTCTTCAGCACGTTGCGCGGTGACAGTTCGATCGGGTTGCCGAACTTGTCGAAGGTGTCGTGGATCACGATGGCGGTCGGCTCAATCGCCCATGGCACCACGAAGACGGCGTCGGAAACCGGCTTGCAGACCATGTCGATATCCGCCGGGTCAAGCAGGTCGTAGTAGATGTCGTCGTCGACAAAATCCCCGGTTACCGTTTGCAACAGCACACTTTCCGGCAGGCGCATGCCTCGCTCATGCAGGAACTTGTTGGTGGGTGCAATTTTGCCGCGTGCAATGCCGGTCAGGTCGCTGACGACACACTCGACTTCGGTAATCTTGTGATCTTTCAGCCAGGTAAAAAGCTGATCGAAAGGGGCGTTCATAAAGACCTCATTGTTGGTTTTATCAGCGCCAGGGTTGGCATTCCCGAGTGGGAAGGCTTCCCCTGTAGCGCGTTGACGACTATCTTGGGCGACGCTTGCCGTTCCATCTATCCACTTTAAGCAGTCGCAAAGCGCACCAAAAGAGTGCGCACGGATCTCCCCATGACAGCGTCAACGCCCTTGCACGTACAGGCTTTCAACACCGCCGATGTCGCCGACCAGATACGCGCCACACCTGGGTGGGTGCAGCACTATCAGCAGATGTCGCCGGGGCATTTCGCCGGTCTGGTGCGCTACCTGGACCTGCAGGGGGTGGAGATCTACGAGGAATGCATGAACACCCGAGTCGAGCAGAACTTCAGCGCGCCCCCGGGGGCGCTGGCGTTCTGCTTCGACCGCAGCGACAACGCGCTGTATGTGCTCAATGGCGAAAGCCGCAACATCTGGATCACCCCGGAGAATTACCAGGAAGTGGCCGTGGTGTTTGGCCCGGAGTTCGTGCAGCGCCATGGCCTGGGCATCGAACGCCTGGAAGGCTTGTTCATGTCCCCGCTCAACTCCCAGCAGAACGCGCTGTTCAGCCGCTGGCTCAGCGGGACCCTGACCCGGCTCTCGCACACCATCGACCCACCCAGCCGGGAAGCCTTGACCCAGCAGTTGCTGGACGACTGCCTGTTTATCCTCGACAACGCCTGCGTTCGCCTCGACCAAGGGGCATTGCAGCGGCGGGCGGGGGAGCGGGCGATCATGAAACGGGTCGGCGAGTGGGCCGCCGATACCCCGGAAGAACACCTCAACCTGCTGGAGTTGTCCCAGGTCGCCGGGGTTTCATTGCGCCAGTTGCAGCACGCCTTCAAGACCTACACCGGCATGGCGCCGACCCAATGGCTGCGCCTGCGCCGCCTCAACAGCGCCCGCCGCGAACTGCTCGCGGGCAGCATCAGCCAGACCACCGTGGCCGAAGTGGCGATGCATTGGTCGTTCTGGCACCTGGGGCGGTTTTCCAGCAGCTATCGGGCGTTGTTCCAGGAGTTGCCGAGTGACACCTTGAAGCGCTCATGTGCCACGGCGGCCGGTGGGCGGGTGCGACGCTAAAACGTCGGCGGGGTAATCACCCAGATCACCACCGCGTCCACGTCGCCAGGGTTGCCGTAGCGATGAGGTTCCTGGCTGGAGAAGCTGAAGCTGTCGCCTTCATTGAGCTGGAAATACCGTTCGCCGACCCACAGTTCGAAACTGCCCGAGAGCAGGTACCCGGCTTCTTCACCTTCGTGGCTGTAGCTTTGCTGGCTGTAGGTGCCGGGCGGGAAACGCGAATGCAGCATTTCCAGTTGTTGATTGGGTTGCGGGGTCAGCAACTGGTCAACGATGCCGTCCTCGTAATGCACGCTCAGGCGGCTGTGCTTGCGCACCACGATGCCATTGTCTTCGGGGGCGGTGTTGGCTTCGCTGGCGAAGAACCATTGGATGGTCACGCCCAGGCTGCGGGCGATATTGAACAGCGCCGGGATCGACGGGTAGGCGAGGTTGCGTTCCAGTTGGCTGATGTAGCCCGCGGTCAGCTCACTCATCTGTGCAAGGGTCGCCAGGGTCATGCCCCGGCGCTTGCGCAGGCAACGAATCCGGGTGCCGAGAAAATGCGGCTGTGCGGTGCCGTTTTCGGGGGAGGGTGCACTGCTGGCAGGCGGCATCTTGCTGCTGTTGCTCATGGCGAGTTCCAAACCGGGGTCGAACGTTTCCCGCTGTAGGAGCTGGCTTGCCAGCGATGGAGGCAAAAACGCCGCGGTTATCCAGTAAGCACGCGTTATCGTTAACGACCATCGCTGGCAAGCCAGCGCCTACACAGTTCAGCGTTCAAGCCTGTACGTAAAAGTCCCGGAGTATAAACAGGCTTAAAGCTCCCAGGCGACTTTCAAGCCTTCGTAGATCGCTTCTTCGGCGGTGCGCGGGGCCAGGCAATCGCCGATACGGCGAAACTCCACCAGGTCCTGGAGTTCAGCGCCCAGGGTGTCCACCGGCTGATGGCCCTGGCACAACACCAGCGTGTCGATGTTCTCCATCAGCATCGGTTCGCCGCTAGCGGTGTGTTGCAGGTACACGGTGTTGTCATCGCAGCCGTAGAGCCGGGCATAGGGGGTGATCGGGATGCCCAGCTTGTGCAGTTCGCCGGCCAGTTGATCTCGTACATACAACGGCAGGTTTTCCCCGCAATGGGTACCATTGACCGCCAGTTGGACCTGATGCCCGGCGCGCACCAGCCGCTCGGCGATGCCAGGCCCGATCCAGTCGCAGCGCCAGTCGACCACCACTACCGAACGACCGATTTGCACCTCGCCGCGCAACACTTGCCAGGCGTCCACCACTTGCAACTCTCCACCGCGCTCGAACGCCGGCCAGTAGGGCTCGGCACCAGTAGCCTGGATCACCATGTCCGGCTTTTCCCGTTCCACCAGGGCGCGGTCGACCCGGGTATTGCGCACCACGCGTACACCGGCCAGTTCCATTTCCCGCTGCAGGTTGGTGCTGGCACCACCGAATTCGGCGCGCCGGGGCAGCAATTGCGCCAGCAGCACCTGGCCGCCGAGTTGTGAACTGGCCTCGTACAGTGTCACTTCATGCCCGCGCTGGGCGGCCACGGCAGCGGCTTTCATCCCGGCCGGACCACCGCCGGCAATCAGGATGCGCTTGCGTCGGGTGGCGGCTGGACGCTGGCCGAAGATCAGCTCCCGCCCGGTCTCCGGGTGCTGGATGCAGGAAATCGGCAGCCCTTTGTGGAAATGGCCGATGCACGCCTGATTGCAGGCGATACAGGCGCGTACGTCTTCGGCGCGGCCGGCGTTGGTCTTGTTGGGCATTTGCGGGTCGCAGATCAGTGCCCGGGTCATGCCACAGACATCGGCCTGGCCCCGGGCCAGGATCAGCTCGGCTTCCTGGGGCTGGTTGATCCGTCCCGTGACAAACAGCGGAATCGACAGGCTGGCCTTGAAGGTCCCGGCTTCCCTGGCCAGGTACGCCGCTTCGATCGCCATCGGCGGCACGATGTGCACCGCGCCACCCAGCGAGGCCGAAGTACCGGCGACGATGTGCACGTAATCGAGCTGTGTTTGCAGTGACTGCACCGCCGCCAGCGATTCGTCTTCGGTCAGCCCTTCGGGGTCGCGCTCGTCGGCCGAGATGCGCAGGCCGATGATGAACTGTTCATCGGTGTTGGCCCGCACCGCCGCGATGACCTCGCGCAGAAACCGCAGGCGCTGTTCGAGATCGCCGTTGTACCCATCGGTGCGTCGGTTGACCCGAGGGTTGATGAATTGCGCGGGCAGGTAGCCGTGGCTGGCCACCACTTCCACGCCATCGATCCCTGCCTGATGCAGGCGCCTGGCCGCCGCGCCATACCCGGCGACGATCTCGTCGATCATGGCCTGGTCCAGGGCGCGCGGCATGACGCGAAAACGCTCGTTGGGCACCGCCGACGGCGAGTAGGCCACCGCCAGCAGGCCATCGCTGGATTCCATGATCTCCCGCCCCGGGTGGAAAATCTGCGACAGCACCAGGGTGCCGTGGGCATGGCAGTGTTGCGCAAGCGTCCGGTAGCCCTCGATGCAGGCATCGTCGGTGGCCATCAGCACATGGGAGGTGTACCTCGCGCTGTCGTGGACGCCGGCCACTTGCAGCACGATCAGCCCGACACCGCCTTCGGCGCGTGCGCGGTGATAGGCGATCAGTTGTTCGTTGACCAGGTTGTCGGTGGGCATGGAGGTGTCATGACCGCTGGACATGATGCGGTTTTTCAGGCGCTTGCCGCGGATCTGCAAGGGCTCGAACAGATGGGCGAAGGCGGGGGACGAGGTCGGCATGGTACGGGTACTCCAGGCAGGCTGAAGCCGAAAGGCCGGGGTTTCGGCGTTGTTATTATGTGCCTATAGAAATTTACCCTCAGTAAAAAATCAACTTGTTTTTTTACTATTGGTTGCAGTAGTTTCATTTGGCGCCCGCACCTGGGGCGAACCTCACAACAATAAAAAGGGCCAGGCCGGCATCTGTCCGGGTGGCACCCGCACGAGGAACCACTGATGAAATCGAATAGGCTCAAGCACGGTTTTTATCCCTTGGTGTTGACCCTGGCCGCAGGCCTGGGCAGTGCTCAGGCAGGACCGGAAATGGTGGTGGTCGGTTACGGCGGAGCCGGACAAAAAGCCCAGGATGTGGCGTTTTTCCAACCCTTCAGCGCGGTGGATCAAAGCAAGCTGATCCAGAGCGAATACAACGGCGAGATGGCCCGGATCAAGGTAATGGTCGACACGGGTAACGTCGACTGGGATGTGGTGCAGATCGAAGGCCCTGACCTGATGCGCGGTTGCGAGGAGGGCATGTACGAGCGCCTGGACTGGACACGCCTGGGCCACGCCGAGCAGTTGATCCCCGATGCCGCGCAGGACTGCGGTTCCGCCGCGTTGGTGTGGAGCGTGGCGATTGCCTACGACACCGACAAACTGGCCCGGGCCCCGACCTCATGGGCCGACTTCTGGGACGTGCAGAAAATCCCCGGTAAACGCGGGTTGCGCAAGCGTGCGGTGTACAACCTGGAATTCGCCTTGCTGGCCGACGGGGTCAAGGTCGAGGACGTCTATTCGGTGCTCGGCACCCCGCAAGGGGTGGACCGCGCCTTCGCCAAACTCACGCAGCTCAAGCCCTATATTCAGTGGTGGGAAGCTGGGGCGCAACCGGCGCAATGGCTGACGGCCGGCGATGTGGTGATGACCTCGACCTACAGTGGCCGGGTTGCCGCTGCGGCGCAAAACGGCAGCCACCTGGGGCTGGTCTGGCCGGGCAGCCTGTATGGCATGGATTACTGGGCGATCATCAAGGGCTCCAGGCATGTCGATCAGGCCAAGCGCTTCATTGCCTTTGCCAACCAGCCAGAGGCGCAGGTCAAGTATGTGCAGCAGATCCCCTACGGGCCGACCAATACCCAGGCCGCGGCGCGGCTGGATGACACGCTCGCGCAATGGGTGCCCACCGCACCGCAGAACCTGAAGGGGGCGCTGTCAATGGACGTGGCGTTCTGGGTCGACCATGGCGAAGAGCTGGAAGAACGCTTCAACGCCTGGGCCAGCAAGTAATCCTTGGGGCTGGACGTTGCTCAGCGTCCAGCCTTACCGTGTGCCCGGCCGATCAGCCTGGAGAATCACAACAATGAATGAGATCGCTACCCATGCCCTTGAACGCAGCGCCACTGAGCAGCGCCTGCGGGAGGAACTGGCCGCCTGTTATCGATTGATCGCGCACTTTCGCATGACCGATCTGATCTTCACCCACATCTCGGTGCGCCTGCCGGGGCCCGAGCATCACTTCCTGATCAACCCCTACGGGCTGATGTTCGACGAGATCACCGCGTCCAGCCTGGTGAAGATCGACCTGGACGGACGGCCGGTCGAAGCCAGTCCTTACCCGGTCAATCCGGCAGGCTTCGTGATCCACAGTGCCCTGCACGCGGCCCGCGAAGAGGCGCAATGCGTGTTGCACACTCACACCCGGGCCGGCTGCGCGGTGGCGGCCCTGAAGTGTGGGCTGTTGCCGGTGAACCAGATTTCCATGGAGTTCTACGGCCGGGTTGCCTACCACGACTATGAAGGCGTAGCGCTGGACATGAGTGAGCAGCAGCGTCTGGTCCATGACATGGGCGACAAGCCGGTGTTGATGTTGCGTAACCATGGCCTGCTGACCGTCGGCGAAACGGTGAGCCAGGCCTTCTTGCGCATGTACTACCTGGAAAAGGCCTGCGAGATTCAACTCGCCGCCCAGGCCTGCGGTGAACTGGTGTTGCCGCCGCACGAAGTGTGCGCACACACCGAGCGCCAGTTCAACGACCCGGGCCGGCCACTGGAGGACGGTGAATTGAGCGACCCCGATGCCATGCAACTGGCCTGGGCGGCGCTGCTGCGCCTGCTCGATCGGGTGGCACCGGATTATCGCGACTGAATGGGCTGCGCAGGCCATCCGGATACCTGGCACTGGAGACTGTGCACGCTCTTGCTGTACAGTCGTTCAGCTCATCAGGTGTCAGCGTGAGCCGCTAATGAACCCGCCAAGGAGAGTGTTGCCCATGAGTCAGGAAGCCCGTTTTTCCCGTATGGAACCGGAGTTGCGCAAGGCCAACCTGATCGAGGCAACGCTGGTCTGCCTCAAGCGCCACGGCTTCCAGGGCGCGTCGATCCGCAAGATCTGCGCCGAGGCCGGGGTTTCCGTGGGGCTGATCAGCCATCACTACTCCGGCAAGGACGAACTGGTGGCCGAGGCCTACCTGGCGATTACCGGGCGGGTCATGTCCCTGTTGCGGGACGCCATCGAACAGGCCGCCCCCAACGCCCGTGAACGCTTGTCGGCGTTTTTTCGCGGCTCGTTTTCCGCCGAACTGCTCGATCCGCAACTGATCGACGCCTGGCTGGCGTTCTGGGGAGCGGTGAAAACCGCCGAGGCGATCAATCAGGTCCACGAACACTCTTACGCCGAGTACCGCAGTATCTTGCGCAAGGTGTTGTCGGAACTGGCACAGGAAGAAGGCTGGGAAAACTTCGACGCGGACCTGGCCGCCATCGGCCTCAGTGCCTTGCTCGATGGCCTGTGGCTGGAGTCGGGCCTCAACCCCGGGACCTTCAGCCCGCAGCAGGGCCTGCAGATTTGCGAAGCCTGGGTCGACGGTTTGCAAGCCGGGGGGCGCCGCCGCTTCTGTTTGCAGACAAGCAGCTGTTGATCACTTGTTCAGCAGTGGATACTCTCTGGCGTCAATGCAGTCGAATACTCTAATAAGAAACACGCCTTCGGGCATACGCAGGACACCAAGCGATGACTCCTCGGGTACTGATCGTCGATGACGATCCGCTGATTCGCGAACTGCTGCAGGCCTACCTGTCGCAGGAAGGCTACGACGTCCATTGCGCCGCCACGGCGGAGCTGGCCGAAACCTTCCTGGCGAGCCAGGCGGTGGACCTGGTGATGCTCGATATCCGCCTGCCGGGCAAGGACGGCCTGACCCTGACCCGGGAGCTGCGGGTGCGTTCGGAAGTCGGGATCATCCTGATCACCGGACGCAATGATGAAATCGACCGCATCGTCGGCCTGGAATGCGGTGCCGATGACTATGTGATCAAACCCCTGAACCCTCGTGAACTGGTGTCCCGGGCGAAAAACCTGATACGCCGGGTGCGTCATGCACAGACGCCGCAGCCCGTGGCGACAGTCCCGCGGCCGGTCAAGCAATTCGCGGCCTGGTCCCTGGACACCGACCGCCGTCGGCTGATTGACCAGGCCGGCAGTGAAACCCTGTTGACCCATGGCGAGTACCAGTTGCTCAGCGTGTTCCTGCGCAACAGTGGCCACACCTTGAGCCGTGACCAGTTGATGGACCAGATCCGCAACCGCGAGTGGGTGCCGACTGACCGCTCCATCGACGTCCTGGTGGGACGCTTGCGGCGCAAGTTGCATGACGACCCGGCCGAGCCGCAGCTGATCATCACCATCCACGGCGCCGGGTACCTGTTCACCGCCAGCGTGGCGGCCTGACCCTTATGGGGCGGTTGTTCGGGTTGCTGCTGGCGCTGGTCGCCGGCAGCGCGCTGGCTGCTGAAAAAGTGCGCTACTGCGATTACCCGGTCTATCCGCCGATTTCCTGGAGTGACGGCAAGCAGGTGCGCGGCCTGGCGCCGAGCGTGGTGAAGCACCTGTTCGGCCAGTTGGGCTACGACGTCGAGATCGTGGTGCTGGGCAACTGGAAGCGCTGCCTGCTGGACGCCGCCGAAGGTCGGGTTGATGTGGTGCTGGCCTACAGCACCGCGCAACGCGAGCAAAGCATGCTGTTTTCCACGGTGCCGGTGTTGCGCGAGGAGGTGGCGTTGTTCATCAATCGTCAGCACCCGGTCAAGTTCGAGCGGCTGGAAGACCTGGCCCACTACCGTGGCGGACTGTTGTTCGGTGAAAGCTATGGTGTGGATTTCGACCAAATGGTGGCCCGGTACAACAACATCGAATGGGTCTCCGACAGCGGGCAGAACTTCGGCAAGCTGATTCGCGGGCGCATCGATTTCATCACCCAGGAACGTCGCACCGGGCAGCTATATGTAGAGCACCTGCCGGGAGCGCAAGACATCGTCGCCTTGCCCAACGCCTTGAGCGTGGATTACCTGCGGGTCGCGGTCTCGCGCCGGTCACCGCTGGCCAGCCGTATGCCGCAGATCAATGCGCAGTTGCAACGCATGGTGGACGCCGGGGATATCGAGCGCTGGCTCAACGAAAGCGAAGTCACCTACCGCGACATGGTCAACCTGCCGGCGGATTCGCCATGATTCGCGCCCGGCCCGGTGGACTGTTGCGGCGCCTGTTGCTGTTCATTCTGTTGTTCAGTCTGTGCTTTACCGTGCTTGCCAGCACCGTGCAGCTGTACATCGAGTACCGCCGGGAAATGCGCGACATCGATTCGCGCATGGAGCTGATTCGCGCCGGCTATCTGGCCAGTCTTGAACGCAGCCTGTGGGACCTGAACCAGGAACAGTTGAACGTGCAATTGCGCGGCCTGGTGGATTTCTCCGATGTGGCGCGGGTACGCCTGAGCAGCCCCGACTTCGACCTGTTGCAAGGCAACCCGGCCCCGGTCGGGCCATTGCGTATCGAGCGGTTCGAACTGGATTACCAACCACCATCGGGGCCCCGGCGGCATCTGGGCGAACTGGAGGTCAGTACCGACCTGGGGGCGGTGTATCAACGGCTGTATGCCACCGGCTTGACCAGCCTGCTGTGGATGAGCGTGTTCCTGTGCGGCCTGGCGGTGGCGCTGTCCGGCTTGTTCTATCGGTTGGTGACCCGCCACCTGCAAGTGATGGCCGGGTTCGCTCGCCGCATCGCCGCGGGCGAGTGGCACGAGCCGTTGCACCTGGACAAGAGCCGTAGCGCCGCGCCGGACGAAATCGATACCGTGGCCCATGCTCTGGACGACATGCGCCGGGCCATCCTCAGTGACATTGACCGGCGCGAATCCGACCGCCTGGCCCTGCAGGACAATCGTGATGAACTGCTGCGCATGGTCGAGCGGCGCACCGCCAGCCTGATGCGCGCCAAGGACGAGGCCGAGGCGGCCAACCTCGCCAAGTCGCGGTTCCTGGCGACCATGAGCCACGAGTTGCGCACACCACTCAATGGCATCCTCGGCATGGCGCAATTGCTGCGTGGCGCCGACCTGGACGCGCGCGACAGCAAGCGCCTGGACGCTCTGTACAAGGCCGGTGAGGGGTTGCTGACCATCCTCAATGAAGTGCTGTATTTCGCCAGGCTGGAGGAGGGCGAAAGCCCCCTGGAACGGGTGGATTTTTCGGTTCGCCAGTTGCTTGACGAGGTGCTGACCTTGCTGGAACCCCGGGCGTTGGCCAACGACACCACGCTGCACTGCCTGATTGATCCGTTGGTGGAGCCGCGACACCACGGTGCCGAGCAGTTCTTGCGCCAGGTACTGAGCAACCTGCTGGCCAACGCGATCAAGTTCACCGAAGGCGGGCAGGTCAGCGTCGTCGTGCTGCAACTGGCGCAAGCCCCCGACCGGATCGGGCAACGGTTGCGGGTCAGCGTCACGGACAATGGCATCGGGATTGCCCCGGCCATGCAGGCGAAAATTTTCGAGCGCTTCACCCAGGCCAGTGAAGAGGTGGCGCAACGCTTCGGTGGCACCGGGCTGGGCCTGGCCATCTGTAAACATCTGGTGGAGAAGATGGGCGGGGTCATTGGCGTCGACAGTCAACCCGGGCGCGGCAGTTGTTTCTGGTTCGAACTGACGTTGCAGCCGGCAAGTGCCGGGGTCGATGCCGTGGTCAGCCATGCGCCGACGCAGCCACTGAAGATTCTGGTGGTCGAGGATGTGGCGCTCAACCGTGAAGTGGTCAGCGGCTTGCTGCAACGGGACGGGCATCAGGTCTGGCTCGCCGAAGAGGGTCAACAGGCGCTGACGCAGTGCGCCGGGCAGGCCTTCGACTTGATCCTGCTGGACGTGCACCTGCCGGGGATCAGCGGTGTGGAGTTGTGCAGACAGATCCGCGGCGGCGCCGGCCCGAACCGTCATACGCGGATTTTCGCCCTGACCGCCAGCGTGCAGCCGGCACTGGTGCGCGGTTACCTGGATGCCGGCATGGACGGTATCCTGGCCAAACCGCTGAAACTCGACAGCCTGCGCCAGGCCCTGGCCGGTCAGGCGCCAGCACCCCAGCCCGAGCAGGATGACGAGGCCATGGACTGGCCGTTGCTGCACACCCACCGCACCTTGCTGGGCGAGCAGAAGGTCCAGGGGTTGCTGGCCATACTGCGCGAATCGATCACTCAACATCGTCAAGCACTGAGCGAAGCCATCGGGGCTGACGACTGTACCGAAGTCGCTCACCTGGCCCATCGCCTGGCCGGCAGCAGCGACTCTCTAGGGTTCCGCGCCTTGGCCACGGTGCTGCGGGCATTGGAAGAGGCGGCACTGGCCAACGATGAATCGGCGATCCAGGCGTTGTCCCCCCGGGTCGATGAGCAGTTGCAGCGTTCGCTCCAGACGCTCGAAGGCCTGTTGCAGAGCTGACGTACAAGATTGTTACGACTTTCTACAACTTCGATCCTTAAGGTCAACGCGAACTTACATGGCTTTCCAATAATCGACCCAACCGCTGCAAGCGCGGTCTTCGAAGCTTATTGGAGATAATAATAATGAACTGCCGTAAAGCTGATCCTTCCTTGCGCCATGACCTCCTGTCGTGCGCCGCGCCTCTCACTGACCGCTGAGGTGCCGACATGAGCGAATCTATCGAACGCACAGGCATTCACCTGACCCGCGCCCTGAAAAGCCGGCACATTTTCATGCTGTCGCTGGGCGGCGTGATCGGCACCGGGCTGTTCATGGGCTCGGGCGTGACCATCAACCAGGGCGGCCCGGTGGGGGCGATCCTGGCGTACCTGGTGGCCGGTTTCCTGATGTACCTGGTGATGGTCTGCCTGGGCGAACTGTCGGTACAGATGCCGGTGTCGGGTTCGTTCCAGACCCACGCCACCAAGTTCATCGGGCCCGCTACCGGCTTCATGATCGGCTGGGTGTACTGGATGAGTTGGGCCACCACCGTGGGCCTGGAGTTCACCGCAGCCGGCATGCTGATGGTGCGCTGGTTCCCGGAGGTGCCGATCTGGTACTGGTCGGCATTGTTCGTGGTGGTGCTGTTCGGCCTCAATGCCCTGGCGACCCGTGCCTTCGGTGAGGCCGAATACTGGTTCTCGGGGATCAAGGTAGCGGCAATTCTCGGTTTCATCGTGGTGGGCGTGCTGGTGATTTTCGGCGCCATCCCGTTGACCAGCGGTGCACCGGCACCGATGACGAGCAACCTGATTGGCGACTCGCTGTTTCCCAATGGCCTGTCGGCGGTGTTCGCGGTGATGATGACCGTGGTCTATGCGTTCCAGGGCTGCGAGATCATGGGGGTGGCGGCCGGTGAAACCGACCAGCCGGAAAAGAGCATTCCCCGTGCCGTGCGCAACGTGGTATTCCGCGTGCTGATTTTCTACGTGCTGGCGATCGTGGTGCTGTCGGCCATCGTGCCATGGCAGCAGGCAGGCCTGATGGAAAGTCCGTTCGTGCAGGTGTTCGACATGGTCGGTATTCCCTATGCCGCTGACCTGATGAACTTCGTGATCCTGACGGCGATCCTCTCCGTCGGTAACTCCGGCCTGTACGCCTCGACCCGCATCCTGTGGGCGATGTCAAAAACCGGCATGGCGCCCAAGAGCCTGTCGCCGTTGAGCAAGCGTGGCGTGCCGTTGCGGGCACTGAGCATCACCCTGTGCTTTGCCCTGGTGTCGCTGATGACCAGCTTCGTGGCCGCCGACACCTTGTTCATGGTGCTGATGGCGGTGAGCGGCATGTCGGGCACCGTGACCTGGATCGTCATCGCCCTGGCGCAGTACAAGTTCCGTAAAGCCTACCTGCGTGACGGCGGCAAACTCAGCGACCTGAAGTACCGCGCCCCGTGGTTCCCGGTGCTGCCGCTGCTGTGCATCGGCCTGTGCTGCTCACTGTTCGTGTTCCTGGCCCTGGATGAAACCCAGCGCCCATCACTGTACTGGGGCTTCGGCTTTATCGCCCTGTGCTATGGCGCGTACTTCCTGGTCCATCGCAAGCGCCAAGGGGTACTGGCGCCGACGCTGCCGACTGTGTAACAGCGAACGGCAAGAGAAAACGCGACAGTCGACTGTCGCGTTTTTATGGAGGCGTCAGGATTTTCGCGTAACCCGCACCCGGAAAAACCGCAACGCACAGCGTTGGGCCAGAGGCTCTCTGGGGATGGTTATGGTGCTGTCCGAGATTCCAGGTCCATCTCAGCAGGCCACTGCACTTTGGGGGCGAGGCGTCGGGCGAGGTTGAAGCTCACGTCCTCGTTGTTCCAGTCGCGGGGCGGGTAGGGGAAGGTCGGCAGGGCATGCGGACCTTGCTGCATGAAGAGCTGGGCCATGGCCCAGTACATCTCGCCTTGCTGGATTCCGTGAGCGAACTGAAAACGATCCAGCACTTCTGTTGTGCCCGGTTTGAGGATGGTAAGCGTAACGTTTTCAACGAGTGCGGTACCAGGGACGTACAACCTGCAAGCTTCGGCATGCAAATCATCCCAGTCATAAACGGCAGGTCGTACGCCCCAAGCGCTACGGCTGAAGGGGAGAAGTCCGTCATGTCGGAATCGATAAACGTAGATTTTGCGACGCAGACGATTGAAACGAATGGGTTCATCGCGCGGGGCCTCGACATCTATACGATAGAGATATGTCCCAAGCCAGATGCCAATGCCAATCGTAGCTAACCCTGCGATGCTGATTCCTAAAGGGAGAGGAAAATGGGAGCTAACCGCGATCACAGTCATTAAGAATACAAAGTAAGCAGTTATTGCAAATATAAATACCGAACCCCAAAAACCAACCCCGCGAATACTCATGGTGGAACATGCTAGCTCGAGGTACACCTCATCAACGTGATTAGGAGGGTTTGGGAGTACGGGGGGATATGGTGTCCTTGATGGTGGCTGGTTGGGACCTGAAAGATCGTGCTTCCAGCCAGGAGCCGGGTTGTCGAGTAAGGGAGCGGTGTATGCCATCGCTTAATTCCAGAAAGATGGGTTGTGATGGGGTTGGGCGATCATTGGAAGTCCACCATGGTCAGCTCTGCGTAAGCCTCCTGTACCTCGCGGTCGGGCCAGTAGGTCAATGACAACGTCGCGCCTTCTATGTTGTAGTTCCGAGCCTCGAGCAGGAGGACAACCGCCCCCTGGATGTCTTTCACCTGCGTTGAGCGGCCATCGGTCATGTGGACGGTGCGGATGGTCACGTTGGGCGTGGTGCTGTTTGCTCGGTAGTCGGGCTTTTTGGGAGGTGTAGAGGTTGCCAGCGCGGCGCGACGTTCGCTGGCTGAGGTGGCAATGGCGGGGGGATTTAACTCGCCTCCTCTCATGGTGCTGTCCGAGACTCCAGGTCCATCTCTGCTGGCCACATCACTTTGGGGGCGAGGCGTCGGGCGAGGTTGAAGCTCACGTCCTCGTTGTTCCAGTCGCGGGGCGGGTAGGGGAAGGTCGGCAGGGCGTGCGGACCTTGCTGCATGAAGAGCTGGGCCATGGCCCAGTACATCTCGCCTCGATGGATTTCGTGGGCGAACAGAAAGCGATCGATAACTTCGTGGGTGCCGGGTTTGAGAGCGGCCAAGGTGACGGTCTGGATCGAACCGCCCGTACCCATGGGACCGTACACGCCACAGGCTTCGGCGTGCAGATCATCCCAGTCATAAGCTACCGGGCGTACCCCCCAGGCACTGCGGCTGAAGGGTTTTCCCCCGTCATGGTGGAAGCGATAGACATAGACTTTGCGCCGCAGGCGATTGAAGCGGATGGGCTCATTGCGCGGGGCTTCAGTATCCATTCGCCACATATACACTGCGCCCCAAAGATTTACAGTGAATGCGATAAGTAGGGCGATGCTTGGGGCGAGAGGTGGCAAGCTACTTTCTTTTACAATAAAGGCAATCCAAATAAAGGGAGTTCCGGAGGAAAGCAAGAAAAGACCCAATGCAGTCCAAACCCCCACACCTCGCATTCTGAGCGTCGATCGGGGTAACTCCAGATAGATGTCGTCCACATAGTTGGGCGGATTCGGCAGTACCGGTGGATAGGGCACAACGGAGGGTGGGTGGTTGGGCCCTGGCAAGTCGTGTTTCCAGCCGGGCGCCGGCTTGTCGAGTAAGGGAGCAGTGTATGCCATCGCTTAATTCCAGAAAGATGGGTTGTGATGGGTTTGGGCGATCATTGGAAGTCCACCATGGTCAGCTCTGCGTAAGCTTCCTGTACCTCGCGGTCGGGCCAGTAGGTCAATGACAAGCTGGCGCCTTCGATGTTGTAGTGCCGAGTCTCGAGCAACAGGACAATCGCCCCCTGGATGTCTTTCACCTGTGTGGAGCTGCCATCGGTCATGTGGACGGTGCGGATGGTCACGCGAGGCGTGGTGCTGTTTGCTCGATAGTTGGGCTTTTTTGGGGGAGGAGAGGTTGCCAGCACCGCGTGACGTTCGCTGGCTGAGGTGGTAATGGCGGGGGGATTTAATTCGCCTCCGCTCATGGCGCCGTCCGTGACTCCAGGTCCATCTCAGCAGGCCACTGCACTTTGGGGGCGAGGCGTCGGGCGAGGTTGAAGCTCACGTCCTCGTTGTTCCAGTCGCGGGGCGGGTAGGGGAAGGTCGGCAGGGCATGCGGACCTTGCTGCATGAAGAGCTGGGCCATGGCCCAGTACATCTCGCCTTGCTGGATTTCGTGGGCGAATAGAAAGCGATCGATGACCTCGTGGGTGCCGGGTTTGAGAACGGCCAGCGTGACGGTCTCAATGAATCCTCCGGTACCCATGGGGCCGTAGACACTGCAGGCTTCGGCGTGCAGGTCATCCCAGTCATAGGCTACCGGGCGTACGCCCCAGGCACTGCGGCTGAAGGGCTTTCCCCCATCATGCTGGAAGCGATAGACATAGATTTTTCGCCGCAGGCGATTAAAGCGGATGGGCTCATTGCGCGGGGCTTCAGTATCCATTCGCCATATGTACACTCCTGTCCAGAGAAGTGTGTTGAATATGATGAATCCGAAGAAGTTGAGAACGAAGGGAGGTAAGTTGCCCTCCTTAACTATAAAGGCAATCAATCCGAAGGGTATGAGAGTGGATATCAAGCAAAGAATCATAGCAACCCAAACACCCACACCTCGCATTCTGAGCGTCGATCGGGGTAACTCCAGATAGATGTCGTCGATATAGTTGGGTGGGTTCGACAGTACGGGTGGATAGGGCTCAACGGAGGGTGGGTGGTTAGGCCCTGGCAAGTCGTGTTTCCAACCAGGCGTAGGCTCGTCGAGTAAGGGAGCGGTGTATGCCATAGCTTAATTCCAGAAAGATGGGTTGTGATGGGGTTGGGCGATCATTGGAAGTCCACCATGGTCAGCTCTGCGTAAGCTTCCTGTACCTCGCGGTCGGGCCAGTAAGTCAATGACAAGGTCGCGCCTTCGATGTTGTAGTGCCGAGCCTCGAGCAAGAGGACAATCGCCCCCTGGATGTCTTTCAACTGTGTGGAGCTGCCATCGGTCATGTGGACGGTGCGGATGGTCACGCGGGGGGTGGTGCTGTTTGCTCGGTAGTCGGGCTTTTTGGGAGGTGTAGAGATTGCCAGCGCGGCGCGACGTTCGCTGGCAGAGGTGGTAATGGCGGGGGGATTTAACTCACCTCCCACCACGACTTCTCCGCGGATGTACTGCGTGGCAGGTCCGTCGCCATGGCGATGGATCGTCAGGGTCCAGCGGTAAGCAGAGCGAGTGGCGTCGAAGTACGGCAGGGACAGCCGGTACTCCAGGCATTGTTCATAGACCGGGGCGCTCACGCCTGCGATGGGACCGCCATAGTCCGGGGAACTGAGGCCGGTCATTCGTAGTCGGAAATTGACGCCTGCCTCAAGGCCCAGTGTCGCAGCATTGAGCTCGGCAATGGCGATGTGGGCTTGATCCGGTCGTTGCCAATGAACCTTGGGTGTTTCGTTTGCAAGACCGAAATAGCAGCGTTTTGCCCATTGTTCAAAGGGGCTCGACTCCTTTCTTTGGGCCCACTGATAAAAGCCGTAGGCCAGAAAACCCAATACCATGGCGATACCCAAGGGGCCTAGGAGTGCTGTTGCTCCTGAAGCTGCGGCGTAAGTACCCAAGACCGCTCCGCCTACTGAAAGCACCGTAGAAAACCCATATCCAACCGCAGCCGAGGCGTCACCGCTCTGCCTGGTACGATTGACAGCGACGCCAGCTTGTATTGCTTCAAATAGACCCGCAGCAGCACCAATCACCGCCCCGGCTCTCGCCAGCATATGCCCAGCACCCACCGTCGACTTGACCGTCGCCACGCCTCGTACAGACAACGCCCGATTCGTCAGCACCCGATTCGCCCCTCCCACCAATGCACTCCCCACCAGTTCCGCGCCACCCCCCAACACCCCCAGGCTGCTGCCATACAACGCCAACCTGGCCTCCAGCGCCTTGTCCCCGATCACCCGTTCCGCTTCCCTGAGGTTCTTGTTCAACGAATCGCTGAGCAGGTACATCCCGCCGAGTGCCAGCAGCATGTCGCCGCTGGCGGCCCCGCGCAGTCCGGTGAAGCCGCTGCGCACCCAGTGGGCGGCCTGTTGCGAAGACACCTTGAAACTCTGCAGTGCCTTGCGCGCGTGTGGATCGAGGGTGCCGGCCCCGACCGCGACATCGATCTGTGCCAAGTGCGCGTCTTTAGCCAGTGGATCCCTACCGCGCTCGGTATCGCGCAGCAGGCCATCGGCCTTGCCTTCGATCCAGATGCTCACGGTGATGCTCAGCGCGGCCAGTTTCGGGTCGAGCAGTGCCAGGCTGAGCAAGCCGTTCTGGATCAGCGGTCGGACTGTGCGGCGGACCTTGCGCGCTTCGTAATCCACTTCTCCCAGTTCATCGCGGATGCTGTCCCAGGTGCGGTCGATGGCGGCCCCGGCGTTACGTTGCAGGGTGCGCAAGTGCTCCGACTGCAGCGCGTAATACTCGCTGAGCTTCATCGGCACCTGGAGTTCGGTCAGGTGCAGGCGGTTGTGCAGCAGTTGGCTGGCGCTGTTCAGGCGCGAGACCACGCGCGCTACGGCGGGGCTGACGACCGGCTGCAGGCGGGCGCTGGCGGCATTCAGGGCACCGAGGAGGTCGGCCATGATCGCCTTCAGGTGCGGGCGGATCAGGTGCTCGGCCTCGTCGCTGGCCATGAACTTGATCAAGGCGGCGTAGAACCGTTCGCTGTCGTTCCAGGCGATGGTGCCGTTGACCTCGAACGCGGGCAGCAGGCTGGCCAGCAGCGACTTGTCGCGCAACAACAGGGCGCGGTAGATCGGGCTCTGTGGATCGTTCAACCAGACTCGCCACAGCTGGGCGCTGGGACCGATCTCATCACCAGTCTGCGCGGCGGCTTCGCTGATCCCACCACGCAGGCACAGCGCCATGGTCGTGGTGTAGTCCCGTCCGGAGGCGGGGTCGTCACCGTCGTAGTCATGCTGTTCAATGCAGTTGAAAGGTGAGGTGCGACAGGCCGCGGCATAGGCGTCGGCGCTCTGGTCGATGTAGCGTTGATAGCCTTTTAACTGTTGCTCGTAGGTCTGTTGAAAACGGGCGCGAGCGGCTTCGTCGTAGCGTTGCTCCAGGTCCTGGTCGGCCTCGGTCGCCTGCTGGTCGATGACGCGCTGGCGTTCAATCGCGGGGTCGACAAACACCGGCGGCCCATCCCCCGTGGTTGGCTCGAAGGACGGGGTTCGTGCCTGCGCCCAGTCCCGCTGCAGGGCGCGGATCGCCAGCAGGATCTGCGAGGTCTGATGCTGGTAGGCCCGCAGTGGGTCCTCGAGCCATTGCTGGCGGGCCTGTATCCACGCCGTGCGCAGGGCGTTGTACTCCTGCACCAGGCCGAGGGTGTC